>CANJHO010000011.1 GCA_947474165.1 Legionellaceae bacterium | reverse complement strand
TGATTTAAATTCCGTCATTGCGAGTGAAACGAAGCAACCCAGAGGTTCGAAGAGAGCGATTTCATGTCTTATAGTTACTCACTTTGAACTCCTGGGTTGCTTCGTTTCACTCGCAATGACGGAATTGCAAAAAATGGCTAAAGTCGAGTCTCTGGGTTTTTCAGTATTTATTTGTTTAGATCGAATCATTACGATGCTTGCAAGATCTTTCCATCCATCAGAATGTAGCCCTTTTGGTAAATCAACAGACCAGCAATCCCTTTCTTCAATACGACCATGATCTTTTTCAACTTGATAGCGATGAAACACTTCCGCACCAGGCTTTTGCTGATGAAGTGATTCAAAATACAATCTGACATCATCATGTAAGTTGCTGTGATTGCCCTTCAGAGAAAATATATAATCAGCATTTTTTTCTCTAATTTTTTCACTGATTTCCTTTTGACAACCCATGGCGTCGATAGTCACAGTTGCTCCCTCCAGATCCAATAAATCTAACAATAGTGGTATTGCGGTGATCTCATTAGA
This sequence comes from Legionellaceae bacterium, assembly GCA_947474165.1. Lineage (GTDB taxonomy): Bacteria > Pseudomonadota > Gammaproteobacteria > Legionellales > Legionellaceae > CANJHO01. The sequence goes on along the minus strand of CANJHO010000011.1, from coordinate 44,061 downwards.
CTTTCCTGAAACAATTTGCTGCCCTAACGCCAATTGATTCTCGCAACACCAAACATTAACAATGTGAATTGGACCTAAGTTACTCACTTTATTTTTTGTGGCTCGCAGGCTTTTGCCGTCAATGGCAACTGTTTTTTTAGCTTTCTCAGCTAACTGTGCAGCCCAGCCAATAAAACACTCTACAAAGACCAAACTATCTAATATTGCAAACACTCGGTTGAATGTATCATGTGATGGGATTCCATTTGTTAAATCTATAAACTGGCTTAACCAATTAAAACGGGCTTTGCCGAATCGTGTAATCGAAACCCAGTCCTCAGCGCCACAAAGTACAGCACAAAATGCAATAAAAATGAGATTGATTAATGGGTATTTTTTTCGTCGATCTATACGTGGATCATCTAAATGTTTAAAATGGCGATGAATACTGGTCTCTTTCACTATTACTTACCTCAAAAAGTAGTAATAGATCAGCAAGTTACGTGTGTGTCAACGTGTGTGTCAAGTGCTCAACAAAAATTTCCGCTCCCTAACGGTCACGGTTCGGATTTTCTGAGCATATATTGAGCCTTTAAATGCAATCGCCGTGATTTCAGGCCACAGGGACTGCATTAAAATGATTTAAATAAGAGCAGGGTTATCCTAATGGTTAGAAATTTAAGAGAGAGGGCGAACTGTCTAATAATCTCTTTTGTTCTTGTAAATTTTGCCGAAGTTCATGCCAATAAAAGGGGGTATTGAACCAAGGGAAATTGGTGGAAAAAGCGGGATCTTCCCAGCGACGGGCTAACCAGGCGCTGTAATGAAGGAGTCTTAGGGTTCGCAATGATTCAATTAAGTATAATTCATTCTGATTAAAATCATGAAACTGGCGATACCCCCTTAGAATACTTTCCATCTGGAGGGTGTTTTGTTCTTCATCACCTGAAAGCAACATCCACAAGTCTTGAATCGCAGGGCCCATTAAACAATCATCAAAATCAAGAATATGAGGCCCAAGATCGTCCCATAAAACATTACCCGCATGGAGATCACCATGCAAACGAATATATTTTATTGAAGAAACTGATTTGAATTGTTCATTGACTTGATTTAAGAGCGCCATTGTCTCGTTAAAAAATGCTTCTCTCATCTCATCAGGAATAAAATGCGTGGTCTTCAAAAATTTTAGTGCCTCATAGCCAAATAGGTCTACTGTTAATGTGGCACGATGCTTGAAAGGACGTGCAGCACCTACGGCATGTATCCTTCCTAAAAATCGACCCATGCGTTCCAGCTGCTCCAAACTACCCAGTTCCAACGCATGCCCTCCCCAACGAGGAAATAGTGCAAAATCAAACTGTTTAAAATGATGTAAGCTTTGATGGTCACTATTTTTCAAAGGGGCTACAACAGGAATTTCATGGTCCAATAAGGTTTGAGAAAATTCGTGTTCTTCTAAAATGGTTGGGACAGCCCAGCGATGGGGGCGATAAAATTTTGCGATAATGGGTGTCGATTCCTCGATACCAATTTGATAAACACGATTTTCATAACTATTCAGGGCCAATAAACTGCCAGTACAGCGAAACCCCACGCTTTCAACGGCATCCAAAATAAAATCAGGCTTTAAATTGACATAAGGGATTGTCTGATTAGGTGAGATGCTATTGTTAGACACTGTGTTTTCCTGTTGTTTTTTATTTGAGCAACTCTTTGATTAAGAGCCCCCTTAAGGTTTCCGGTATCCAAAAAGCGCGTTGTCTTTAATGTAATCCAAAACACTCGGTGGAATAAAATTACTCACATCTTGTCCTGCTGCAATGAGTTCACGCAGTGTTGTTGAGGAGAAATTGTATGCTCCTGCATCAAAATAATAAAAACCACCGCAGGTCTGTGTGAGCTCTTTTTCATCTGTTATGGCGTGTATCGACCCTTTTGCTAGTTCTTCTCGTAATGGGGCAGGCAAGTCAATACGGCATTTTGGTCGTTTAAGAACGATGAGATTGCATAGCGTGAATAGGGTTTTCCAATCATGCCAACGATGAAATTGTAGAAAACTATCCATCCCAATGATCAACGTGATTTTTGTGAGCGAATTTCCTAGTTCCTTATGAAGGCTCAATAAGGTTTCAATCATAAAGGAGGGCGTTTTGCGATGAAGCTCACGCTCATCTATTTTAAATAATGGGTAAGGTGCTAATGCAAGTTGCAACATTTTTAAGCGGTCACTGGATGAAGCGGTGGCTAACTTGTCTATCACCGGGGCTTTGTTGGGTAAAAAAATAAATTGATCAAATTGAAAGTGTTCTTGAAGTGCGCGCGCCATATTGATATGACCTTGATGAATCGGGCTAAAGGTGCCGCCAAAAAGGGCTAGATGTTTCATTCGTTAGGGTCTCTTTTAATTCTAGGTGGGTTATACCCGCGCATAGTTTATTGGAAGTGGATCATCATATCATCTACATTGGAGAAAGATACTTTGATTTTGATCACACATGATTTAGCCCTGGCCTCAAGATGGATCCTATTAATAAACACTTGATAAAATTAATGATCATGATAACATTTCCGTAACTCCCCAGGTTGCGGATAAATTTGTTTTTTATTCCACAAACTGCGTATACGTCATCCTGAACGCAGTGAAGGATCTCCTGAGTATGGCTCGGATATGGTCAAGTTGAGATCCTTCGCTACGCTCAGGATGACGTACCTGGGGTGTTACACATTTCCATCCCATCCATCAATAGGACTTACTATGAAATTAAAATCGCTATTATTACTGTCTTGCCTGTGTTTTTTACCAGCATCTTTTGCCGGAAACATTCACTTTAATCCTCAGATTACTGAGACTGAAAAGCAATCGATTGCTAATCAGCTTGGTGCGCCTGGCCCTTGTCAAATAGAAATTATCAACAATAGCTCATATGATTTGATGGTTTATGGTCGTTTTGATAATGATGTGTATTTAATCCCTTTCCTGATGAAATATTGGGGTGCAGCACAATATGTTAGCCTTTATTATAATAACTTTTGCCATTTAGGAATGGATTTCTACATTGAAACAACCGATGGAAAAGTTAAATATAATGGATACACCCCAGTGGGAAAAACCATTAATATCAAAAACTGGTAGTGTCTTGCGCGTTGATCTGCCCGGGCCAGTTTGCCGGGCAGCTTCTCCCACAGGGTAGATCAATGGGAGAAGGTCATCCTACGTCAGTAATTCAAAGCCTTTCCTGTTACGCAACTGTTTCTAATGATGATTCATGCGAAACACTGGGCTCTAGTGGGGTTACCATCAATGCCTTCAATAAATCATTCGTCAAGCCACGCAGCTCGCCTGCGAGTAAATTTAAGGCGGCGTCTTGTTGAAGTGCTTCTTCATCCAGGGCGTTAGCGTCGTTGAATTCATCCAATAGATAGTCTAAGCATTTGATTTTTTTGAAGCTTAAATCTTGGGTTAGAGTAAGCTGAATTCGTTCATTCCAAATGATAGAAATCTCTGCCGCAGCCAAGCCTTGTGATAACAAAGCGAGAATTTCATCTGCGGGTAATTCATAGCCTTTGCAAGTAAAACGCTTTTTTTCGTCATCAAGTGAAAACAACAGACAATCTGAGGCCAATTGAAATGAACTGGGTAATAAAGAGGGATTACTGATCCAACTGGCAAATCGCATGCTTAAATTGTCAGTCGGCTGCAAGGGCTCAATGTGAAGACCAGGCACTGATTTTCTTAATAAGGAGATGAGCTGGGAAGCTTGTGTGTTGCTTGCTGTGTTAATAATTAATCGTTTGCTTGTTTCATCTAATAAGGCCGGTAAACGCTTTTGTAAACAAAATGATTTAGGCAATAACTCAAATTCTAGATCTTCTGCCAATTGTGCTTTTTCAGTGCGTTTTACTGTTCGGGCTGATTGGGCTTCTAATTGCTGGATTCGCTCAGCCAACAGGCGATTAATCACGCCTCGCGGCAGAATGCGCTCCTCTTTTCCCATGCAAATCAATGAGGCTCCTGAGGTTGTTTGAACGAGCTGTTCTGCAAACACAGGTAACCATCCATAAATAAAACGGGCATGGGGAGGGCATGGTTTTAATGCTTCTGGGGCAAGCAAGGTTGATAGGTCGGTAGTGTCTTCTATTTCGTAAAGGTAAGTTAATGCGTTGTTAAACCACATGATGGATCCTGCTGATGAACAAGGGGGTGATGCTAGCATAATTTATGGCGACTACCAAAACCAATTTATCGCAATGACTGCTGATTTAAAATCAGGCGAATTTTTTCCCTCTACTGTAAACCAAGCACCCGCGATAATCCCCACCTGCGCTGAAAAATTATATTCAATGGCAGGGGCAATGCTTGTTTGGTTAAATGCGGGATGGGTCGGCACCAAGAGGGTATTTTGCCCATGATAAAAAATATTCCCATTAAACTCTGAGGCTTGGTGGGTTAAATAATAGGCTTCCATGACGGCAACCCAATGTTGTGTGATCGTCAACTCAGTAGACAGGTCAATCGTCATGAGATTGCCAGGCTTGATATGTCCGATGACCTCAATGTCACCGTTGAGGTCGAATTTTTCATTTTTTGTGACGGAAAAACTATACAAATAAGCAGCACAGAGGCGTGTTCTTAGTGCATGGGTTGGGCTAAACTCCAATAGCTCTTGAAAATTAAAGGATATAATGGCCTCATAAGCTCCGCCGCCCGTTACACCGGTTCCTTTATCGGTTGGATTTAAACTAGAGGCACGGCCTGTGGGAATAATGGCTTGCGTTGTAATCCGTAAATTGGGAACCCATGTTTCGGGTATTTGGCGTAAGGCTTGAAACCCTAAAAGTACTGAGGTATCACCAATATGATGCGTTGATAGACCTTCTGAAGAATTGATTGAATAAATCGCGCTTAATTGGGCATCGACCCAATCGGCTAAACCATAAGTAAAGATGGGGTTAAATTGTTTGTTTATCAAAGCGGGGACGCGAACAAGGGCCCCCCGTGAATTGTAACTGGCACTGGATTGGGTGTAGAAAAAATAAGGTTCAAAACTAAAATGACCTAGCGGTACGGTTGTTCCTGCCGGGGCGAGGAGGGGACCTGTAAACCATGGAGCAGCCTGTGGTGCTGTGGCACCCAATAAAAATAGCAATGTGATGAACAGGGCGCTAATTTTTTTTAGCATAGTTTTCCACTTAGGGCATCGTTGTGCGACTTGCGAAAGGATAGTGCTGTGGTGTAGATTACCCGAATTTTAGCATTAGGGAAATAGTCATGAAGGCAGCAGTCATTTTGCATCAGGCGCGTGAAGGCACCATTCGTCGGGGGCATCCTTGGGTTTTTCCTAAAGCCATTTTGCGTCAACGGGGTGTACTTATTACCGGCGAACTGGTGGACGTTCTTGATTCAAACGAAAATAGCTTGGGCGTGGGCGTTTATAATGAACACTCGCTCTATCGTGTCCGTCTCTTGGCGTATGCTTTTGAGCAAGTGGATCAGAGTACCATTCGCAGTATCGTGCATTATCGAATCACGCAGGCTTTGGTGATTCGTCAAAGCTTAAATTTACCCAATGCGGCGACAACGGCTTATCGATTAGTGAACAGCGAAGGGGATGGATTGTCTGGTCTTACTGTGGACAGGTTCAATCAGGTGTGTGTGGTCTCAAGTTCCGCTTTTTGGGTGGAGGCGCACAAGGAGATTATTTGTGAGATTATTCGTGAACTCATGACGATTGAACAAATCATTTGGCGTTCTGAAGCGAAATCATTGGCGCAAGATGGTTGGACTGAGGTGATTAATACCGTGCTGAGTGGGCGTGAGCAAGTATTGGAAGCCAGTATTTGTTATGAGGTGGATTTTTCAAATACACAAAAAACAGGCCTTTTTCTTGATCAACGGGAAAATCATCAACGAATTGCAAACTTAGCAAAAGGGATGCGGGTGTTGGATCTCTATACTTACACCGGTGGATTTGCATTGCATGCGGCAAAAGCCGGCGCACGCCATGTCACGGCGGTTGATAGTTCTTCGCAAGCGATTGGGTTGGCAAAACGGAATGCCACATTAAATCAATTGGATAGTATTGAGTTTATTGAAGCAGATGCGCGTGATTATTTAGTCAAGGCCTCTGAGTATGATCTCGTTATCTTAGACCCCCCTAAATTAGTGCCTTCACAACGACACCTGGAACGTGCTAAAAATTACTATCGTTTTCTTCATCGTGAAGTGTTTAAATCGATGCGGTCTGGTTCATTATTAATGACGTGCAACTGCTCGTCGGCATTGTCTAGTCAGGCCTTTACCGAATTGGTGAGCACCCAGGCTTTAATGGCCGGAAAAACGGCGCGTATTTTAGGGATCTATGGACCTGCAAGTTGCCATCCTACTTTGGCGGCTTTTCCTGAAGGGCATTATCTTACGGCGGTGTTGATCGCTGTGGTTTAGCAGAGGGAGAATAATATGTTGTTGAATCGTGATACATCAGCGCTTTTATTGGTGGATGTCCAAGAAAAATTGACACCTCATGTTTTAAATTCAGACGGGGTGGTCTTAAGGTGCCAGTGGTTAATTCGTTTAGCCATGGAATTGGCGGTCCCCTTGGTTGTGAGTGAGCAATACCCTAAAGGTTTGGGTCACACGGTCGCTTTGTTGCGCGACTTAATGCCTCATCAACCCTGCATTGATAAGGTTCAATTTTCTTGTTATCGCGAGCCATCGTTTGTCAAGCATTGGCAAACGATTCAGCGCCAGCAAGTTGTTATCGCCGGAATTGAAACCCATGTTTGTGTACTACAAACAGCGCTTGATATGAATCAATCGGGTTTAGATGTTTTTGTGGTGGTCGATGCGGTGGGTAGTCGGCATGAATTGGACCACAAGTTTGGCTTAAAACGCATGAAGCAAGAAGGCATTCATTTGGTGACGGCTGAGATGGTGTTTTTTGAGTGGGTCGGGCAGGCAGGAACGCCTGAATTTAAAGCATTGAGTCAATCTTACTTACGCTAAGGACATCGCATGGAGCTAGCACATCAAATCGCTGTGATCACCGGAGGGGCCTCTGGCCTGGGTAAAGCCTGTGCAGAGGCGTTGAGGCAGAGGGGCGTCCAAGTTGTGGTTTGGGATAAAGTCGTTGCCGAGATACCTGGAACATCCATTGCTTGTGATGTCAGTGTTGCAGAGGCGGTGGAAAGGGCATTACAACAGACCATTGCAGCGGTGGGTGTGCCAAGAATTTGTATTAATTGCGCAGGGGTGGCAACTGCCGCGCGCATGGTCGGCAAAGAAGGAGTCATGCCACTTGCGGCATTTCAGCAGGTGATTGATATTAATTTGGTGGGTACGTTTAATGTCATGCGGGTGTTGTCGGAAGCGATGATTCAGTTGGAGCCCTTGAGCACAACGGATGAGCGAGGGATTATTATTAATACGGCCTCAATCGCCGCTTTCGAGGGGCAAATTGGTCAAATTGCCTATAGTGCCTCAAAAGGCGGGGTGGTTGCGATGACATTGCCTGCGGCTCGAGAGTTAGCGCAATATGGCATTCGCGTGAATGCGATAGCCCCTGGATTGATTGCAACCCCGATGCTTTTAACCATGCCCCAAGCAGTTCAAGAGAGTTTGGCGGCGTTGGTGCCTTTCCCGAAGCGCTTTGGGAAACCCGAGGAGTTTGCAAGTTTGGTGATTCATCTCATTGAAAATTGTTTGATCAATGGCGAGATCATCCGCTTGGATGGTGCCTTGCGCATGCAGGCACGTTAATACAATTGTGCCCGCACGCAGTATAGAATATTTAAGCGAATTCAAGTGTTTCTTCTACGGCCACATACCCCATCAATTTCGATGCAATATGGTCGCTGTGAATTTCATAGCGTCCAGCTTCTAATGCTTCTTTAATAAACTGAATTTTTGTATTCCTGATTTCATTTGAATTAAAGATAAGGGCTTTCAGTGCTTCTATGGGTGGCATGGTTTTGTCAACATTTAAGCCATCCAATAGATGTTCTGCTGTTATTTCAGTGTGCTTGACTGATTTTGAAGTTTTATTGACCATGATATCGTCCTAATTTGAGCCCACTTAGCTATCGGCAGCTTATTTAAAAACTTTAATTTTTTTTGTAACAGCTCACCATTCGCCTGTTGCGTCATAAATAACACTGGACAAATGCTTTTTTTTTTAACAAAATGTCGGTGATATTTTTTCAGCATCAATGCGTTAATGAACAGAGCCAGGATTAATCTATGAGTAAAATAAAAACAGTATTGCAATTTTTATCGGTATTTGCCTGCATTACGATAGCAACGCAGGGGCTTGCTGAGGTGCCAATCAAAGCATCAATGGCATCGGATGCTAATTTTCAAAAAAGAATTCTCTTTTATGTCAATGAATATAGGGCCAAACGGCATTTATCAGCATTGAAAATGAGTGCCGTCATTTCACAAGAGGCAGTAAAACATAGCCGTGATATGGCAAGCAAAGCGATGCCTTTTGGCCATAATGAGTTTAATGGACGGATTAAACGGCTTTATAAAAAAATCAGCCAATGCAATGGTGGGGCAGAAAATGTAGCCTATTATAAACTCGATGCTAAAAAATTAGTGGATGCCTGGATAGCAAGCCCTGGGCATCGTCAAAATATTGTGGGCAACTATAACTTAACAGGCATAGGGATTGCACATGGTAAGCAAGGCTGGGCTTATTATACCCAGATATTTCTTCGTAGTGATGGTCGCACTGCTGCTACAGTTTAAGGTTTTAATAGAGCAATGAGTTACACCCTGGGCATGTTTATACTGCGTGCACAGGGCCAAAACACGAGTGTTCAAAAAATATCACGTAGGTTTGGCAAAGTGCAGCGTGCCCGATAATTGCTGGGCACGTCGCTCACGCTTCTTTGCCCAGCCTACCTATTGTATTCAAAATTGTATTGAACCATTCTTGTTGTAATATTATTGATCACACATGTTTTAGCCCTGCGCGCAGTATATCTCCCAAATTTTCCAAAATTGCAGCTATCCTAACGGATGGTTGCACAGTTTTAATGCTCTGATTTAATTTTTCCTTAATAAATATCAACTATAATTTATCAAAGATGATCTTTATTTTGACTTCAATGTCGGACAATAAGCAAGGAATTGAGGGTATGTTATGAAAATTAAACAACCTGTACTTGAGAAGTTATTTCAAGGATATTTGGATGACTTGAATCTTGACGCGGCCAATAGAGCGGACGCCACGCCTTTTAAACAAGCGATTCAATTAATTGAAGACAATTTAGGTGGATACTTTGATTGGGATAGGTTTGATGAAAGCTCAAGAGATAACCATGACGTCTTGAATTCCATTTTAAATAAATGTCTTATATTCGATCAACATAACCGGATCCTTAGGTTTGATGAGCTGGCTGCACGCGAGGCACTTTTGCCACTACAGCAACTTTTTCCTGAAGCGAGACCGATATACCTTGCACGTGACATCCAAACCACAGGTCTTCAAGAGAAATATTTAAAATCCCAATTGACGTCGGTTGAACCTTTAACTGAGTTGGATATCAAGCGATTTATTATCAATACAGGCATGCAGGGAAAGATCCACGTTACAAATTTAAATGAAAGGGATATTGGTTTAATTTTGCGTTCAGCAGCGATGCAACAACAAGATTCTAATGCGCCTTATTCTGTGCCTTTGATGATCAATGCAGGCACTGAAGGTGAGCCGGTCTATCCGCAGTGGCTTTCAGTGATATTTAATGTTGATCCACTTCGCCAAGATGTAAAATACACGATTAATGCAGGATATCAGTTAAGTGATGCACAAAAAGATGCCATTGAAAAACGAATGGTCGATGCCATTCAGTTTGATGAAACCAGTAACGTATCGGGCATCAATTATCGCGCATTTCCCTTATCAACCATAGTGCCAGAATCGTTTGTCAGTCATTCTTTAGGCAAACTGAATGGGTATAGCACCTTGCATGCGCTTTATAGGAATGAATCATTGCGTCATGAGGTTGTGAACCAAGACGAGGCTTACCGTTTCTCAGAACTTCAAGAGGATCTCTATCAGATTAAGCGATCAGTTTATGCTTTGGCACTTCAGTCTATTCAGATGAGTCCAGCTGAACAAGAGGCTTTGAATCCTCAGGTTGCTGAGAATTTTGAATTAGGACAGATTAAAGGTGATGTCTTTCAGCGGCATTTGGTATTATTGAGCACACCTAAATTAACAGGGGTTAGTCAACATCCGTTGGTTGTCGACAGAATCTCATCGCTTCAATTGTATCATAAAAAGGCAACTTTTCCAGGTGAGCATCCTAACCCGCCATTAATGGGTCTTGATTATCAACAATACTTGCTCCAAGTCAATGATAAATTTAAGCAATCTGGCATTCCAAAAGTGCTGGATGAGATGGAGATAACCTGTTTTGACAATGCCGCGTTAGAGGGATTAATCGCCTACACTGAAACAAAATTGCCGCTGCCTTTTGAAACACTGACCTTGAATATTGATGCGTTGAATCTCTCGGATCCCCATGTGGTTGAGTGCTTTTTGTTTAATTTAAAAACCATGTTATTAACCTTATCTGACATGAATTTACAGGCTTTTAAGTTCATTGATACAACTGGAAAGCTTAGCCCCTATATGATTCAAAATTTGGTGGATTTTATTTCAAAAAGAGCGATTGCGATAGATTTTCTGTTACCAGAGCCCTTGCAACAGTCACCCATGCAACGACACATTGATGAGGTGGTTTCAGACCATATTCAGCAAAGAAATAGGGCGGATTTCGATAGGATTGATATCAAAGCAAGCCAAATGGAACTGCCACTCAATAGGCAAATTAGAAAACGCCCCATACCAAAAAAACAAGGGTTTTCAACAGATGTTGAGTTACAAGAAGAGCAGCAAGTTGAATTGATCGTTGCACCAAGGTCTTCAACGGGCGCCGATGCAGGCGAAGTTGAGATGGGCGAATCCATTATTTTTAATGCGGTTGACTTTCAGGAAGCCTTGGATAAGAGTGAATTAGCGGGAAGTGCAAACAGCTATCTAGTGTCTAGTAATCCTGATGAGGCTTATACCTTATTCTGTAATTGGGTGGGTGCTTTGTCTGTGTTAAATGCCTTTCACGGGGTTCAACTATCAAAAGCGGCTTGTGAGGAATTATTAAGGCATAAGGAAAAATTTCAGTTCGGGCTGGATTTTAACAATTTACCAGCAGGCTTTATCTTTAAAACGGATGATAGGGCAGGTCATATTCATTTTGATGAAAATTTAAAACAAATCGCTCAAAGGAACCCTTTACAAGTTCAGACGACTGAATTGCCAGGTGAAAAAGCCTTAACCAATACTCAATTTAATCAATGGCTAGCGCTTGTTGATGATGCCAATCTGATAAAACATGCTTGGGATAAATTAGATAATGCCCTATACAATAGAGAGGCCCATCAATTATTCAAACTATTTTTACCCCAGTTATTGTTATTGAATGATGCCAATTTAGCGCGATTATTTGCGCTTTGTTTTAATGAAAACAATATCTTGGATGTTAAAAAATTCAAGTTTTTAATGGAGAACGCAGCCCCATTGAAAACATTGTTATTAACGCATCATAATCCCGATGAAATTGCTTTGAAAACCTTGGACAATTTAGGGTTTGCAAGCGCTGAAGCGATTGATTTTATTAATCAATTTGAAGCCGTTACCCCGGGTTATCCCGATCACTTGTTGGCTACATTGGTGGGTGATAACGGAATGGTTCGTGATAAAATCACGCATTTATTGCAGACCATCCCGACTTTAAATTTAAATGCCCTATTGCAACTTTATACGCAATGGGGTGAAAAAGGAATTGATGAATTAACGACCATCGTTGAGGCTGATCCCGCTTTATTGACTCAATTGGATAGTCAATTATTTTCCCATTCAAAAACTTATGCCACCGTCATTGGGGATGAATATAAAGAGGCCATGGCGGCTATTAAAGGGTTTACATCAGGAGAAAGAGTTTGGTTCAACACCTTGTTAGCACAACATGCTTTAGCGCAGCAAAGGGGTAATTTAGCAGAGTTAGTCAATGCCTTTAAAACGTTTAAAGAAGCGTTAAGACAACTGCCAACGCCTTCCCAAGCCCCTTTAATTTTTCCTGATACCTGTGAGGTTCAAGGGGTTAAGAGTTTGCCTGTTGCCTTATCCAGGATGTTGAGCTTATTAAAGCATTGTAAAGAAGGTGATAGACCGCTGCAATGGCAGAAGATTGGAACATTGGATTTATCCAGTACGGGCATGATCAATCCTGTCTCAAGAAAAGACCTTAAACAGTGGGCTTTTATTACGCCGGAAATGAACATCAATGAGACTATAGAATTATTCCCTGTCATGGGTCTTAAAGAATATCGAGCACCTGTCAATTGGTCAAAGTCCTATAGTCAAACAAAACCAATCGCGATAGAGAATTTTTTTCGGTTGGCCGCATTTCAAGAAAAGAACGGACAAATGCCTTTGGCGTTTTATCAGCATGTGCATGATAAAATTAAAAACAGTGGATTATCCCTTGAGGTACAGAAAGGTTTATATCCTTTATTCGTTGGATCTTCAACCGGTGTTTACAATGTTCAGCAGATCAATACCCTGCTGGAGGGCACGCGGGATGTGGATCTAGTGATAAAATTGATTCAGGATACGCCTTTGCCTGGTATCACGCCAGCGGCTATAAAAGAGCAAGCGCGGATTACGATATTAGATGCGCTCATCAATCTGTCTGAGCTGCCACCGTTGCCGATTTTAACCCAGGTTATCTTCATGTCCTCGTCTGCTTTAAGTAATCCTTTTACAGCGATAAGCAATCTGCGTCGGTTAAAGCAAGTCCTTACCGATTTAGACAAGATGGCAAAAATCTATGATGTTTCTCTTTATCAAGGAATGCAAAATTATCGGGATGAAGATTTTAAGAACGCCGATTTGTTTTTTAATTACATGGCGATAGTGAATAAAATCGATGAGGGTTTGACCAATCAGGATAGCATTGACTCGGGTCAGTTGATGAGTTTTATAAGCACATTTAAATTAGCAATAACGGATCTTGATCCCATCATGCAGCGTGATTTTAATGCCAATGATGAACCCTTTAATGTAAGACGAAGAGAGGCATTGAAATTATTGCGTCAGCTTTCAATTCAAGCCAATCCTCAGCTTCGATCCTTAAATCCTGATGATTTCACCTTGATATTAGGTGCTATCAGGACAAGCAATCAGCCGATTGAGCTTGTTTTTAAAAACTTAAGCTTTGCAGATGGTCAACCATTGGCCGCCTATTTCCCAAATGGTTTATTAGAGCAGTATGGAAAACCAGGGATCTCAGAGGCTGTTGCTCTTAAACTCGCTGCAAATTTCAATGAGCCACAGCAAGCTCAATTAAGTCAGTTATTATTGCGATTTTCATTACCTGGGGATCATCTGCAGTATGAGCAATTAATAGATAAGCTTATTCTGATTACGCAACCAATGTACCCAATAGAAAAAAATATTTTTATTAAAAAAATAACCACGGCCATGGGACTATATACTCATCATCAATCATTGGATGATCCCACTAATTTTTTCATGTCCTTATTAAATAGCTGTAGTGCGCATCAATCGGTTGATGAATTGATGAATTTCATGGCGGCTGAACGACATTTATTTCATCATTGTCCCGAAAATAAAATAGATGCATTTTTTGTTGCTGCTGCTGATAATGATGAGCGAGTGATAGCCGATTTATCTGAAAAAGCGGTTCTTTATATGAACACTTTATCCCCGGCTATTAAAGCGATTCCTGAGTTGGCTATTTCAGAATTTGAGTTAACCCCCCGACTTCAAGAAACCTTGCTGAAAACACCGATTGCACAATGCCATGCAGACAGTACGGTTGTAAGTGAAAAAGAAGCCATCTTTGATGGCCTGCTAGCGATGTTGGGAACTGTCGTAGCATCCCTTGATAGTGAAAATGAAATCGATATGAGTGCATTGCATGAGGCCTTGGATAGTTCCACCAACGCGAAAATTGTGGATGATCTCAACGCGGTATTAACATCCCTCGAAAGTGAAAATGAAATCGATATGAGTGCATTGCATAAGGCCGTAGATAGTTCCACTGCGAAGGTCGTGGATGATCTCGACGCTGTTGTAGCATCTCTCGATATTGAGAATAAAATCGATATGAGTGCCTTGCATGAGGCCGTAGATAGTTTCACCAAGGCGAAGGTCGTGGATGATCTCGACACGGTTAAAACCTATCAACAATGGGTTAATGAAAACAATCGAGTTAAATTAAGCCCCGTTGAAGTGGCAGGCATTGTGACCAATCCGGCAATTTTATTACTGGGCATTTATCTTGTTGATAAAGAGGCATTACCTGAAGTCCAACGGGAGATTTTTGAAAGACAATATGGGGAACAACTGAAAGCTTTGCTAGAGAAGCATCCTTCCATCATTTTGAATAAAGATTTGTTCCAAAGACTGATTATAAACCCTGAATTTATCAATTCATTGGCAGAAAAAGAGACTTTAGTAGCGGCTAGCTCACCGGATTTATTGGATGATCCCATAAAACTTGGTTTGGTTTTTCAAGCGCTAGAAAAAGATCTCAACGGCATTGCTGAGTTTAAGAAAAAGACTGAAACCATTCAGAAAGAAATCTCTGATAAAAAACAGGACCTTAAGAAGTATCCCTCTGTATTTGCAGAACTTTATAAAAAAATAAATGACATTGCTAAAAAAAATCCAACGTGTAAAACACAATTTTTTGAATTATTCGATGCTTATTTGAGTGATTATTCACCCGGTACGCCTGAGCACCCGGTTGAATTGCTAAAATATCTGATGGATTTGGTCAGCTCCTTGGAAAAATCGTTTGCATCAATTCATGATAAAAACTGGGTCTTATCACTTTGTTTGCATTTTAACGGAGAGGAGTTCAAGCCCAGGGTCTTATTAGCCCTTCTTTTCGCTATTGAACGGGTTGAAAAGCCGCATCAAGCGATGCTGTTAAAAATCGCGGTGGTTTTACTGAATAATGAAAGAGAATACAGCATTGAAGATTTTACCAGGTTATGTCTTACCGCGAAGGAGAGTGAAGCCTTGATGGGGGCGCTTGAATTTATGTATAAAGAAGCGCCATTCCCAACGATTGAACAGGTTTTGGAATGGCATGATAACGCCTTGAGAGACATGCCCTCCTATGCAAATAGCATGCAAGCCGCTTATCAAGCTTATAATAAAGCCCCTTGTCCTCGTGAGCTCACGAAGAATGGTTTTCATGTTGATATCGCAAGAACCCAACTTGAAAAATTTAAAGGATTTGACGGCAGCTCAATTGATTTGGCTGGTTTTTATGCTGAAACAGTGCTCATGCGAGACAGAACAACTGATGAATTAATGGTTATTTTCAAATCATTTAATCCGGGTGATCTGGTGGGTCGTGAGAATACTTTGGTTGCTGTTGCAGCAGAGCTGCTTCATCGGAGCAAAGGCAAACTGGGCGATTCAATGGAAATTAATACCACCCAATATTTGTCTATTTTAAGCGCATTAAAAACGCCAGGGCATGTCACAAGTGAAATTGGTACAGGGGAAGGTAAATCTCGAATCATGATGATAGCCATCGCTTGTCAATTTGCACAGGGTAAAACGGTTGATTTTTTAACAAGTGACGCTTCGTTGGCAACGCGTGATTTTGTAAAATATCAAGCGTACTTTGATTTGATTGGTGCAAAATCCAGCATGATAATGGCGAATACTGATCCCTCTCAGTATCAAATCGGTGGGATTAACTTCTCAGATCCCTCCAATTTGAGTTTATTTAGAAATAAAGCGCGAAGCATAGGTGTTGGTGCAAAAGTCATTGATCCCGATGAAACACAGCGGGCTTTGTTACTGGATGAGGCGGATAAAACTTATTTTGATGTGGCCGATACACGCTTTAATTACTCCAAAGAAGGGGATGAGAGTATTCGCGGCATGCCGTGGGTCTATCCATTATTCATGGAGTATTTTGCAGAAGATAAAATTCAGATAACCCCAACCACGGTGATGTCTGCGTTGGCATTGTATTCGGAGGATGTGGATCTCAGTCGTGAAAAATTCCTACAATTTGCCAGTGGTCGATGCACAGCTGCAGAATTGATGCGTTTAAAGGCCTTGTCTTATGGGCAGCTGGATGATTGGCAAGTGTCTGCGGTGACCGCCAGTCAATTGCAATTTAAAGAAGATTTTGTGATTGAGCCGGATATATTAATTAGTACCGCGAAGGGCCCTAAAATTTCGAGTGAAGCCCAACTGCTATTTGGTAATCGAGTCTCTAAGCAATCAAAATTTTCTTTTGGGGTTCATCAGTTTCTGCATGCGCGTTTAAATCGTGCAAGAAACAATTTAAATGTAGTGGAAGATGAAAAGCTCCGTGAGGCACTGAGTGCTTGTGAGCAACAATTTTTTGTTCCTGATGAAAAACAAATTGTTTATTCTTCAACCAGTAAAAACCTGTTGGATGATTATGAGCAAGGGACTTTAAAAGCGGTGACAGGGACTGCGGGCTCATTGATGGAGCGACAGGAAGCGCGTGTATTGCATGGTTTATCCACAAGAAATGCCAAGGATCAGATGCACTTTATTGATGTGCCCCGAGACAAAGGCATGAGACGCCGTGACCATGCACTTCGTTTGACCGGGAATTCACACCAGCAGCTGATGGTCTTGGTTGAACAAATTAAAGTCGCCAGGGCCAATCATCAGCCGATCCTTGTGATTGCTGAAAATGATGAAAAAAGTGAAATTTTATTTAAGAAACTCAGTCAGATCTTTAATGAAGAGATTCAACATATTCATAGTCAATTGTCCTCTAAAGACGAAGCAAGGTGCATTGACTTGGCAGGTAATCCGGGACAAATTAGCATTTCAACGGACATGATAGGCCGAGGCGTTGATATTTTACTCAAGGGTCAAGCGCGGGAGCATGGGCTTCATGTGATGATAACTTACCTCCCAAGAGAGCGTGATTTGGGTCAAATCGTGGGGCGAAGTGGTCGTTTGGGAGCCGCGGGTGACAGTTCATTGATTCTTGATAAACAAGAGTTGAAACAGACCTTAGGTAAAACCACCCTGAGTGATGGCTATTATAAAAATGTTGAAGCCTATATTCAGCGTGAACAATCGTTAATGGATAAACGCAGTCAAACGCAGCGTTTGATTAAAAGTTCAATCAATGATGTTAGAAAAGTATTAACTTATGATTTTCATGAAAAAATGCTCAATCTAACCAAACCTGAGGATAGAAAAAAATTATTGCATGTATGGATTGAATTTTATGATAAATCTGATAAAGCATGGAATGAGCAATGGCCCCATATTCAAAAGACATTGGCGGCTTATCCCATTGATATGAATCAGCTCAGTGGGTATCTTCAAGCCTATGAGACTCAAGTTCAAACTTTGTGGAATACACTGCGTCGTAAGGTTCAAGAAACGGATGTGAAATGTACCGATGGTCAAAAACCAATGACTAAATTATTGGTTAAAATCCCATCGTTTCAACTGAGCGAGGCCATTGCACTGTTATTGGCGGGTCGTGAGACCTTGATACCGGCCCCTGTAAAAATTTATGAGCATTATGATACAGGTCATGAAGGTCGAGCTGTTCAATATAAACATTGGTCTATCCCCTTGATTGCCTCACTCAAGGGATATGCTAATTTACTGCCTTTTGTTCATTTTTCAGACGCGCGACGCCCTTTTGCAAACACCAGGGCCTGGCTTGAAGGGCATGGCGAGTTATTTGCAGATTTTCGTGCCAGTCCACACAAATGGAAAATCGGTTTGGCCATGCTATTGGGCGTCATTGGTTCGACTGTGGGCGTTGGACTGATTCTAACGGGTGTTTTTTCTCCTTTGGGTATCGGTGTGTTAGGGTTAAGTAGTTTAGCGACCACAGCAATGATTGCAGGCATTGCAGGACTGGCTGCCGGGGCTGTTGTGGGGGTGGCTGGTGGGGCAATTGGTGATGCGTTGAGCCCCAAGGGGATAATGGTAAAGCAACCTTTGGAGATTCTTTCAACAGAGACACCATTGAGAAATAGGTTTTCGTCTATCAATGCTTCTGAAGCTTCAGATTCTCCTAGGCCCCCCAGTAGAGGAGGGCCTGGGTTTTTTCAAAATAATACACCACCATCCACGCCGGTATCTGGCAGCACCTCACCTTCGTCAGGACCGGACTCAGATGATGATAGGTCCAGTGGTCCGCCGTTTGGTGGTGCGGGTTCTGGTGAATCTTCTGATGAATAAAGACAAAGAGGGTCTCTCATGAATAAAATGGATATTATTAAGCTTGTTTTTTTTAAGCTGAATGTAGATGGCATGAATTTAGGTGCCTATTTAGCGCATCTTGATCAACACGAGGGTGTGTTGCAATTTCTAGCGCATGGTGGTGCACTCAACGATGTGATTTATGGTTACGCATTGGCAGGCAACACCCTAGAGGTGAACAAATGGCTTGCAACTTGTGATGCTGCTCAACAAGCTGATTGCCTTGGCTGTGCCATTAGGGGGTATGCGAAAGTGGGTAATTTTGACAGCATTTATGCCATTAAGGATTACAAAGCGCATATCATGAATACGCTGATTGGATTGGCTCAAGCGGGGCTTAAAGATAAAGTCACTGCCATCCTTGATAGGAATATTGCATTGTTGTCTGCAGCGGTTGAAGGGTATGCGAGTTGCAATCAGAGAGAGTTGTTGTCTAATCTGATAAGGGGCACCTCTTTTTATCCCTTAGCGATTTATCATGCTGCGCGTGCTGGGCATTCTGAGTTGGTTGATTATCTATTATTACAATGTGGATTTGATGCTGAATACAAGGTTTCCTCCGCTTTGGCGCGTTCAACAGACCGGGATGCTTGTTTGTTATTTAATCAATGTGCCAGTGGCTATCTTGCAGGACGACATTTTGAAAATGCGGGGACCATGTTAGGGCGCGGGGCAAGTATTGTACTCAGTTTTTCAGTATTAAAGGATGAGACAGGCCTGCCTGATTATGAATTATATCTGGCCTTTCTTGCTCACATTAAAGATAAAACATTACGAAAAGACGTGTTAAACCACTCCTTTATCAAAAGTGCCATGGAATTACTCCAAAAAAATCCAGTAGAAGCATTAAAACGAATGATAAAACACATGGACATGAAGCAGTTAAATTATGTCGAGGTCCGTCATGGCTTAAAGAATAAATCGCCCAGTGTGATTGAAGGTGCGATGACATTGCCCTATTTAGCAAAAGTTACAGAAGAGAGTTTAGATAAGGCGGCGAGCAGTGCTCTCCTTCATACAATTTAGAGGCAATATGTCCTGTTAATTTGACGATTACAGCCTATTTCACTATACTGTTAAGACTGCAGATCTTTATACATGGATGTATCATGACTGACGAAAAAATATTTAAGAAAACGATGGTGGCGAAACCTGTGCATCATTGGTTACTGATTTCAGCTTGTTTGATGACCTTTGTTATCTTACCCTTGTTATTTGTGTGGAGTTCTTTAAATATCATTCACAATCGGACAGGGGATGAACTATTGCTGTCGCAGGCAGTGCAGTTTGAACTGGATGGGAATGATTTTAAAAAAATAGCTCATCACAATGAAGGTTAGGCCTTATATTCTGAGTATTTTAATGTAATCGCCGTGAATAACTGAGTGGATTGTCCATCTAAACTTCTGCTTTATTTCTTTATGTATGAACGCAAATTGAGTTAAATAATGGTAACGATTAAATCGCCTGAACAAATAGAAAAAATGCGCATTGCTGGCCGTTTAACGGCTCAGGTTCTTGAGGCAGTGACAGAATTCATTAAACCTGGCATGACCACCATGCAAATTGATGAATTTTGCGAGCGTTATATTGTGGATACGCTCAAGGCAATTCCAGGCAGTAAAGGTCAATATGGTTATCCTTATTCGGTCAATACCTCGCTTAATCATGTGATTTGTCATGGGATGCCGTCCATTAAACAAGCATTGAAACAGGGTGATATTGTCAATGTTGATATCACCGTGATTCATGAGGGTTTTTACGGGGATAGCAGTAAAATGTTTTGCATTGGTAATACCCCTTTGCATGCCAAGCGTTTGGTTGATGTGACACAAGAATGTCTTTATCAAGGCATTGCTGTGGTAAAACCCGGTGTAACCTTAGGTGATATTGGTCATGCCATCCAACAACATGCTGAAAAAAATCATTATTCGGTCGTTCGTGAGTATTGTGGTCATGGTATCGGCGAAAAAATGCATGAAGATCCTCAGGTCATGCATTATGGAAAACCAGGAACGGGTCTGGTATTACAAGAAGGGATGACCTTCACCATCGAGCCCATGATCAATCAAGGGAAGGCTGATGTAAAACATATCGAAAAAGATGGATGGCCTATTGCGCTCACCAAAGATAGAAAACTATCTGCCCAATGGGAACATACGCTACTGGTTACTAAAACAGGGGTTGAAATCTTGACCTTAAGAGCAGAGGAAAAAATTTAGGATAAAGCTTGTTCTCTTATAGATATACTGCGCGCGCAGTATAGAGCAGAATACACATCCCGTTCCTCATCTCGCAAGGTCAATATTTCAACGCCCTCTTGAGTGACCAACAAGGTATGCTCCCACTGTGCAGACAAACTCTTGTCTTTAGTCACAACAGTCCAATGATCACGCAGAAGACGGGTGTGGTATTTTCCAAGGTTTATCATGGGCTCAATGGTGAAGGTCATGCCTGGAAGTAGCCATTGTCCTGTTCCTTGTACACCATAATGCAGGATTTGAGGTTCTTCTTGAAAAACCCGTCCAATCCCATGTCCACAATAGTCACGAACAACGGAGCAACCGTGAAGTTCTGCATGTTGTTGAATGGCATAGCCCACATCACCCAAGCGATTTCCTGGTTTAACTTGTTCTATCCCCTTAAAAAGGCACTCTCGTGCAATGCTCACCAATGCTTTGGCTTTGTTAGAGGGCGTGCCTACAAAAAACATTTTACTGGTATCACCATGAAATCCCTCTTTGATAACCGTTACATCGATATTGAGGATGTCGCCGTCTTTTAAAACATCTTTGCCAGGGATCCCATGGCACACCACATGATTGAGTGAGGTGCAGATTGATTTTGGAAAACCGTTGTAGTTGAGGGGTGCTGGAATGGCTTGTTGTGCATGAACGATATACTCATGACACAAGGTATTGAGGTGATCCGTGGTAATTCCGGGTTGTACATGAGGGCCTATCATGTTTAAAACATCAGCCGCCAGTTGACCTACCCGGCGCATTTTTTCGATTTCTTCTGGTGATTTGATGTTGACTGTCATGGGAATAATTTCCTAGCTGTCCGTGGTTTATGTCTTGCCCTGCATAAAAAATAGTTCAATGCCCAATAAACAAAAAAATTATGTTAGCATAGTAAAGTCATTAGGGCGTGTTGACAATTGGTATTTGCAAACCCAATAAAGTGCCACGGTACGTGGCGTTGTAGAGCAATTGTCAACAGCCCCTAGAAGGGAGTATATGATGGATTTAATATTGATGGGTGCAACCATTGTTTTTTTCGCTGTTTAAGTTATTTAGACGTCTTCGATGTCGAGTTCTCTTTTTTATGGGCTTAAGCTTATTTTTCAGCAGCCATGCTTTTGCAACGGACGAAACACGCCGGGCACCACCCGCGCCATTTGATGATATTTTTCCAAGCGCAGAGCATTTGGGTCCGACTATCGGGGTGCCCAATACCGATCCGATTGGTCCATTGAACCATTTGATTTGGAAAAATAGTCCTGCATTAGAAGCAAATGATATTAGAATTTATGGTTGGGTTAATCCCTCTTATAATGCCAGTACTTCAAAAGCGTCTAATATCCCACTGAGCTTTGTGATTGTTCCCAATCACGTTGAATTAGAGCAGGTTGTTTTGCGAGTGGAGCGCGTTCCTAATACCGTACAAACTGATCACGGCGATTGGGGTTTTCGTGTGACCAATTTGTATGGGATAGATTATCGGTACACCATCAGTGAGGGTATTTTTAGTCAGCAATTATATGGCAATAATCAATTGTATGGCGAGGATCCTTTTGAAGTCTATGGTCAAATTTATTTCCCTGCTGTGGCAGAGGGGATGCTTGTGACGATTGGGCGTTATAGTGCGCCGGCAGACATCGAATCACAGCTAGCGCCATATAATTATTTGGTGACGCATTCGCTTATCTTTGGCTATGATGCCTCCACTCAAACGGGCATTAATACGACCATTAAATTAAATGACTCGTGGACCCTATTATTAGGTCTTGTTAGTGTGAATGATGTAGCCCCCTGGATGCCTGCGGCGACACCAACCTTTGAGGCTATGGTTCGTTGGGTTTCTAGGGATAATAATGATTCCTTGTGGGGTGGGATTACGTCCTTGAATAATGGGAAATTTAGAGCGAATAGAGATAATTTACAGGAATTTAATTTGACCTGGACACACCGCTTTACAGAGAAATTTTTTAGTTCAACAGAAGTTACTTATCTCTATCAATATGATGCGGCAAAGGGTGGGAGCTGTAATTTTGCTCCGGTTCGATCCTTTGGTGGGGGAGGGGGCTGCGGGCCGATTATTCCTGGATTGTCCTCGGCTTTGGGGATTGTAAATTATATAGAATTCAAAGTCCTTGAAAATAACTTTATGTCCTTTAGAACCGATTTTTTTGATGACTATAATGGCCAACGAACAGGCTATGCAACCCCTTATATGGGCTGGACATTGGGAATCACGCATAATTTTTCTAAAGCACTGGAGGTTCGTCCGGAAATTCGCTATGAAACAGCATTTAAGGCAACCCCTTATGACAACGGGACTCGAAAAGATCAAACCGTTTTTGTCATTGATATGTTGCTAAAATTTTAGGGGGTGCGATAACATTGGGGTGGCTTTATTGGCCCCTCTTGGAGAGTCATGCGCACCATCCCGCAATCAGCTGTGTTATAGACTGGAATATGCTGTTGAGTATAGTGTTTTATCGCTTCTTGATGGGGGAAGTGATAACGATTATTTAATCCATAGGATGCAATGGCATACACCGGGGATACTTGTTTGACAAAGGCCATCGAGGATGAAGTTTTGCTGCCGTGATGGGGAATGAGAAGGAGGCTGGATTGCAGTTTGTTGCCATAGGTTTTGATTAAATAATCTTCAGCAGGCTGTTCAATGTCCCCACTGAGCAACACTTGTCCTACCTTATTTCTGATTTGTAAAATACACGAGCGATTGTTTTTTTGCTTCATCAAGGCCAAAATGGGGAAAAATTGAAATTGAATTCCATCCCATTCCCATGCAGGATAATCATGACAAGACACACCGTGTTGATAAAATATCGGATCATCTACGATTAATTCATGTTGAGGGTATTGGGCCGCTAATGATAAAAGACCACCCCGATGATCCAGATCGGGATGGCTGATAATAATCTTGTCCAACTGCTTAATGTGAAGGGTGTTGAGGTAGGGAATTATCACGAGTTTAGCCATGTCACCGGCCTGATAAAACTTCATTCCTGTATCATAGACGAGCACATGATGCGCTGTTCTTACGACAACGGCAAGCCCCTGTCCCACATCCAGCACATCAATACGGGCGCTGCCTAAGCTAATTTTTTCAAAAGCAGGAAAAATACTGGCGAGGAGGACGATACCGGCTGCTGGAAAAAATCGAGGCAACGGTAAAAATACAGTGATGCTTAAGGCGGCCATGATGGCGAGTGGTAGAATGGCAGACTTTAAGCTCAATGTCACATTGATTGTCTCAAACACATCAATCCATCGAAGACAATATAGAAACGTTCCAATCAGCCATTTCAGCAGCGCAATGCTTCCAGGAATTGTCCCCCATGGGCTTAAACAAGCGATGAGCAAAGCCAAGGGGACAATTAAAAAGCCAACCCAAGGAATGGCGAATAGATTGGCTATTAATCCGTTGATGGAGGCATAAGAAAACCAATACAAGCTCAATGGCATTAAACCGAACATACAAGCCAATTGCATGGTGAGCATTTTGAGAAACCCACGTGCCTTGAAGCGCTGATTAATTAGGATCAAAATAGCCACTGCAATAAATGAAAAATAAAATCCCAACATGAAAACAGAATGGGGATCACCCAAGAGCACTAATAATAAGGCATATCGCCAAGCTTGCCACATGCTTAAGCGCACGCCACAGAAATGGCGCAAAAACATCAAGCAACAGGTTATCAAGGCGCGTTGTGTTGGCACTGCAAATCCTGCAATGAGGGCATAGGCAATCGAGATGAGTATCGCACAGCCACTAGCAACTTTGGGTGCAGGAATTATCAGACAAAGCAGGTTAAATCGTTTCCAAACCAATAAAATTAATCCATAGCTGAGCCCCGCGACAAGTGCTATATGTTCACCAGAGATGTCAATTAAATGGGTGGTGCCCGTTCGACGAAAGAGATCCCATTGGATTTTATCAACATGGGTGGTTAGGCCCAAGGTTAGGGCTTCAAAAATGCCCAAAGTAGCAGGATCGTTAACGAGTGTTTCAAGCGTGTGGGCGAGATGCTCGCGAAGTCTCATCAAAGGATAGCGCTTTGATGCACTGGTTATGGGTTTAAACGAGCCACGTTTCACATTGCCTACCCATTGAATATGCCGTGCACTGAGAAAAGCAACCCCATCAAATCCTCCTGGATTGGCTAAATTAACCGGTTTTTTTAAGGTGGCTTGCAGCTGCCATTTTTCGCCTGCGTGAACGGTTGGGCAGTTTTCAAAGCACGCCATCAGAATGTTCACGTTGACCGTGTGGTTTGCAAGCTTTTCTGCTAAAAACTGAAATTGCATTTTAGAGGGGGTTGATGTGGGAATCGATGCGATGGTGCCGACCAGCGATACATTTTTAATCAAATTCGTTGACGGCATTCCCTGACAGCCCGTGATCCATTGATGTAAAAATCCCCAAAGAAGGGCACTCAGGAACCAAATCAATAACACAGGCTTTGATCTGAATAAAAATATTAAACAAAAAAAATAGAAGGGATAGGGGCTTTTTAAATAAAAAAAGGCAATCCCTGCAAAAAAACAGAGTATTTCCATAAGGGCTTAGGTTGGACGAAGCAGGGATGACTTTATCTTAAACGTTTAAGGATATTCAAGGTATTTTTGATGTAAGCCAAGGACTTGATGGTCAAGGTCTGAGAGTGTGCCGGTATTTGTCAATACATCATCAGCGATTTCACGAACCTGTGCCGTATTGGCTTGGGCTGCTAAAATGGCCAGTGTATCAGCCTTGCTGCTGCCATCTCTTGCTTTAGCGCGTTCAATTTGTTGTGTTGGATTAGACTCTATGAACAATACCCGGTTGAGGTAGGGGTAATCAGTGCGAAGCTTTAGAAGTGGAATTTCGATAAGGCAATAAGGCGATTGAACGTGCTGAAGGGCATGGATAATGCCCTCTTTAATCAGCGGATGTAATAAGTGCTCAAGCCAACGTCGTGCTTTGGGATCTTTAAAAATAAGGGTTCGAAGTTGAGGGCGGTCTATCTCACCTGCGGGTGTTAAAATGGAAGTCCCAAAATGATGCAGAATCTCATGAAAGGCCGGTGTTGTTTTGGCTGTGAGTGATTTGCTGATTTGATCAGCGCTGATAATCTCGATGCCTAACTTTGAAAAACAGCCAGCAACAGTTGATTTTCCACTTGCAATCGTACCGGTTAATCCCACGCAATACACCATTTAGCAATTCTCGCCTAAAAAGTTCAGTGCAGGCAAGCGGTTCAGCTGAGATGTCTTTCGCCAACACGCATGAAGCCATCCTGGCGCTCTCGAAAGCCATCCATGGCTTTCAAAGGTTGGTGAAAGACATCTCAACTGAACCGCTTGCTCATTGAGCTCTGACAGAGAGCGGGAATGCTTGTACACCATTTAGCCGCGCTCATTTAGATTTTTACAGGTCATCAAATTAATGTAGCAGGTTTCAGGCATCGCACTATATCGTTTGCAAATGTCATGGGCCTCAATGGCTGCCTCATCTCGATTGGGGCGGGGATTATTTCTCCAAATTTTAGACATGAGGTCCAAGGCCGTACAGCGCCACAAGGGGCGTGTGCTCAGACCATTTGAAAAGTAGTCACAATTGTCTTTGAGCGCTTTGCAACTGACAGGGGCTTCACTTTCCTTTTTACAGGCTTCAAAGGCTCTGTTGGTTGCGACTTGTTCGTATAAATGATTAACCATCCACTGTTTGCCCTGAATATCATGCGCACTGCATTGCCAGTAACTGTCATCAGCCCATGCAGAGTTGATGAATAATATTGCTAATACTGCATAGATAGATTGGTGCATCAGACACTCCCATAGATATCCTTTATTGAGTTTAGTGTAATTTCTGCCAATTTCCCAATGGTCTCTTCATCGGTTGTGAGTGGGGGCAACCAATAGAGTGTGTTGCCTAAGGGGCGCAACAAGGCACCGCGTGCCAGTGCTGCTTGCTGGAGTTGGTAGCCCAGTCGTTTTGAACCGTTATCAACTAAATCACCGGCAACTATCGCACCGATCGAGCGAATATGATTGATTTTGCCGGTTTGTTCCGCCACCTGCTCAAACTGTTGGCGCATGAACACACCCAGTGATTCGGCTTGTTGAGGAATGGAATGGGTCTGCATGGTGTTGATGGTGGCAAGGGCTGCACTCAGGGCCAAAGCATTTCCACTGTAAGTATGGGAGTGGAGAAAGGAATGCCCATCTGAAAAATCATGATAAAAAAGTTCATAAATGGCGTTGTCAATCAAGACACAACTTAAGGGAAGCGTGCCTGAGGTTAGGCCTTTGGATAAACAAATCATATCTGGGGTAATGCCTGCGTGTTGGGATGCGAGCCATTTTCCGGTGCGGCCAAGGCCTGTCATGATTTCATCAGCAATCAAATAAATATTATTGGTTTTTGCCCACAAGGCCAATCGGCCTAAAAAATCAGCACTATAGCAACGCATGCCGCCAGCACCTTGCACAATGGGTTCAACAATGAGTGCACAAGTGGTTGACTTGACGGCGTCCAGTTCTTTTTCGGTCAATGCCCAATCCGGATCGCAAGATGTCCATAAGGGATCATTGGTATTGGCAACATAGGGAATAGTTTGTAAAAAGTGGCATTGAGGACCAAAGCCTTCATAAGGTTTTTTATATAAACCCAGGTCACTCACCGCAAGGGTGGCTAGTGTTTCTCCATGATAACTGTTTTTAAGCGCTACAAATTGTTTGCGGGTTGTGTACCCCTGACGTTGTGCGCCATGTAGTGCGAGTTTCATGGCGATTTCTACCGCACTTGAGCCATCACTTGCAAAAAACACATGCTGAAGCCCGCTGATTTCAGCCAGTTGTTCAGCCAATTCAACCATCACAGGATGCGTGGTATCCGCGCTAATCACATGTTCAAACCGATTAAGTTGCACTTTCATGGCATCAATCACTGCAGGATGCCCATGGCCTAAGGATTTACACCACCAACTGGCGATCGCATCAATGATAGGCCCTCTATCCGTATAAAGATAACTGCCCTTGGCTTTATGAATAACCAGTGGGGGATAGGTTTCAAAGTCCTTCATTTGGGTGCAGGGGTGCCAAACGTGTTTTAAATCTCGTTGCATGATGGAGGCAGGATGTGGCATTCGATTTATTTCGGTGAGGGAGTTTATCTAGGATTCTACCATATTCAACCCATAGGTTCTAACAAGCATGTTGTTTTTGTTTTAATCGATCAGATTTATATTTGTGCTATAATGAACGCATGCAGGTTATTATAAATAGGAATTGGGGGGGGTTGATATGAAACAAGCAGAACTAAACTTACACATACAGTCCATGATAAGGACATCAGGCAAGGATCTCTATGGGTTATATTCAGAAGAGCAGCTCAATCATAAAACAAAATTATTACTGAAGTTAGCTCAAGATAAGCTTGATGACCTTTTTCCATTTGAAAAGGATAATATTCTAAAGGAACTGCAGGATCTTCTGCGAGGCCTAATTCAAATAAAACATTCGAAACAGAAGGCGTTGTTTGATCCAATAGTTCAGGCGGTGACATTGGAGTTAATCACTACTACAACTAAAACAGCAATAAAAAATTTACTGGTAGAATGGCAAAAGTATCGGCAAGAACAAAGTACTCTGAAACGTGCTGAAAAAGAAAAAAAATTTGCTGCGTTTGAGAGTAAAGACCATGTCGATAGCGTGTTAAGTAGAGATGCCTATCAACAAACGAAAAAAGCAATTCTAATCGGGGGTATGGCAAGCGGAAGCAGGCCTTACCATCTCGAAAAAGAGGATCAAGACCGTATGCCATCAGAAGAGTTAACGAAAGCTGTCACCTCCCTTGCAAAAAAACATCAACCAACATTTGCTGAAATGAAAGAAAGATATAAAGCGGTCTGGGGGGAGAAATCACCTTTGCGTGCTTCATACAGTGGTGCAGACAATGCCTCTCGAGGTGCTTTATACAGTCAGTTAAGAGTGGGAAAATACATGGAACGTGCAGGCATGAAAGAGGCGATCATTCAACACATCGGTTCTGAATTAGGTTCAGCTAAAGGAGAGAATATTAACCAGTTAATGGCTGAAGCACAAGCAAAATTCAACAAACAACTCGAACAGTTAATTACTACGCGACTCACATTAGCAGGAAATTCAAAAAAACAATTTGCAATGATGAAGTGCTTAACAACGCTCGCTAGTGCTTCCCAAACCCTTCCCATAGGGGAGATGGACGAGCCCAGTAAGATAATACAAACCATTGCTATGATGGAGATAGGCCAACTCTTTCTGAACTTACAGAATAAAGACAATATGTTATCGCTTGCTGATTATTATCAGGCCATGGCGCTGCTCAATGTGGCGATCATTAAGAGGCTATTACTTATTCCTGATGAGGACCTAGCCAAGGAACATTTTTTTAAAGATATCGTCACACCTAAACTGACAACAGAAGGTGCCGAGCGGGAAGTGAGTGAAACATTGGTAGGCAACAGTTGCACAGAGGCTTTAAGCAAGTCGTTGATAGCCCTTGATATGGAAGATAGAACAACAACATATGGAAAAGCGCTCTTGAAATTAAGCGAAGCAGGACTACCTGGCTTTCCTTTAGAGGGTGTTAAAGAAGGGACAATGAGGCATGGATACTTTGAGTTTAACGGACAATCTGGTAGTGCAAATGCAAAGAAAGTACAACCCAGTGATACTTGTGCTCTGATAGGCAGAGACACAGACACTTTATATTGTCTTGATGTTCAATCACCTGTATTTAAAAAGACGATAGAGTCGATGGAAGTCTGGGCAAAGAGTGACCCTAAACCAAAAACATTGGTTGTGGATTTGACCATTCCAACAATTGAGGCGGATCCCATCTTAAATGCAATTCTTGAGATGCGTAACGGACAGTTGGCTGACGATTCATTTGATATCCTTTTGGTAAGAAGTGAGCAAAAACAACAAACCCTTGGGACAGGTAAATTTGCCGCCGGATCAGCTTGTCTCATTAGCAATAATCGAGAACGACTCGCACAATTTAACCTAGAGGCAAAAAAACCGCGAACGGCAGATCAGACATTGGCTTCTTTTTATAGAGAAAACGTATCTGAGGCTGTTAGCGTTTTGCTTGAAGCCCAGTGTGACAGTGCAAGGAAATATGTTGCAAGTCAACGAGAGGGCGCGTTGATTGCGAACGGGCCGCTCGTTTTTTCGAAAAAAATAGGTTATAAGAGCGCTCTGCCTCAAGGTTCCTCGTTTGGTTTTTTTGTGAAGTCAGCCTCAACATATACTGATGTGACACGAATAGACCCAGGTCTTGGAGAAGATGAGGAGCCTTCTAGGCCCGAACTTAGTTAGTCGCTGGCGCGAAACTCATTTTACCTCTTTAATTGACGTACCGCGGCTTGTCCGCTTTATCTAGAGATCTAATACCAGAGGGAGATCCCTGGATAACGCGGACAAGCCGCGGTACGCCGGAACCGAGTGAAAACCAATTAAGCGCCAGCGACTAGTTAGTGAGATACTGATCAGCCGCTGGTTTTATGTTTTAGTTGACAATCAACTAGGGCTTCTATCATGATCCTTGAAATTATAAAATAAGGGTTTGATATGACCAGATGGACAATAGAGACTGTTTCCGCTATTTATGAGCAACCTTTTAATGATTTACTGTATGCAGCACACACCACCCATCTCTTGCATCATTCAGCCAATACCTTGCAATTGGCAACCTTACTCAGCATAAAAACAGGCGCCTGTCCTGAGGATTGTGGGTATTGTTCACAGAGTGGGCATCATAAAACGCATGTGGAAAAAGAAAGTTTATTGGATGTCGCTGAGGTGCTAGCCAGTGCTCGGGCTGCAAAAGAAGGGGGGGCTACACGCTTTTGTATGGGGGCTGCATGGCGTTGCCCACCGGCCAAGGTGATGCCTGAGTTGGCCTTAATGATTGCAGGCGTGAAAGAGTTAGGCTTAGAAACTTGCATGACACTGGGGATGTTATCACCTGAGCAGGCGCTAGCGCTGAAGAACGCAGGCCTTGATTATTACAATCATAATATTGATACCTCGCCGAGTTATTATGACAAAGTGGTCACGACCCGTAAGTTTAGTGATCGTCTGCAAACACTCAATAATGTGAGAGAGGCCGGGATTCATGTTTGTTGTGGTGGTATATTGGGACTCGGTGAAACGCGTGAGGACCGAATTGAGTTTTTATTAACCCTGGCCAATCTAGAAGAGCCGCCAGAAAGTGTGCCGATTAATCGCTTGATTCCTGTTGCAGGGACGCCCTTAGGAAACGCCCCGCAAGTGGAAGGAATTGAATTGGTGCGAACCATTGCCACAGCCAGAATATTAATGCCCAAGAGTGCTGTTCGTTTAACCGCTGGGCG
The DNA here is from genome assembly GCA_947474165.1 of Legionellaceae bacterium. GTDB lineage: Bacteria > Pseudomonadota > Gammaproteobacteria > Legionellales > Legionellaceae > CANJHO01. The sequence continues at coordinate 13,113 of CANJHO010000011.1, read as the reverse complement.
GACTGAAATGAGTGATGAACTCCAAGCCTTGTGCTTTTTCGCAGGGGCTAATTCAGTGTTTATTGGGGATAAGTTATTGACCGAAGAAAACCCTCAGCGGGAGAAAGATAAGCGATTATTTGAAAGTTTGGGCTTGAATGCCGCGGTCATTGTGCCAAAACGCGCGAGTGGATTGACAGAGCACGAGGATCTTAACGCTACGACATGTTAACCCATCGATTAAAACAACATCGTATCGCGCTCATCAAACTTGGCCTGCATCGAACACGCCAAGTCCATCCTACTGATGAGCGCGTTATTAATTTCAGCAGTAATGACTATCTTTCTTTAACAGACGATCCCCGCATAAAAAAAGCCTATCAAGACGGCCTGAACCACCACCCCGTTGGGAGTGGTGGTTCAATGCTTGTTTGTGGTTATCATGCGGCGCACAAAGCCGTGGAAGCTGCTTTTTCTGAAGCGCTTGGGGTTGATGATTGTCTATTGTTTTCATCAGGTTATGCCGCAAACTTAAGTGTTATCGCTTTATTAGCACAATTTAACGCCCATATTTTGATTGATAAGGGTGTTCATGCCTCAATCTATGATGGCTTGCGATTATCTCAAGCGAGCTATTCGCGTTATTTGCATCAGAATGTATCGGATTTGGCTTTAAAAAATAAAAAACTACCGGAAACGACGGTCATCCTCACTGAGGGGACGTTTAGTATGAGCGGACAGTCAGCCCCGCTTCGTGAGATGGCCCAGGTGGGACGTCCCCTGATTGTTGATGAAGCGCACGCCTTTGGGGTGCTTGGTCAGGAAGGATTGGGTTCGGTGGTGCAACATCAATTAACGCAAGCTGAGGTGCCTTTAAGAATCATCCCGCTGGGAAAGGCCTTTGCGGCCTCAGGTGCTATTGTCGCAGGACACACCCTTTGGGTGGATGCGCTCTTGCAATCAGCACGCCCCTACATCTATTCTACGGCAATCAGTCCTGCTTTTTCGCATGGTTTGCTAGAAACCCTCAAGATTATTCGAGCGGCTGATGATAGGCGTGAAAAGCTCCGGGATTTGGTGCAGTATTTTCGTCAGGCGATTAAAGGATCTCCTCTGACTTGGGCTGATTCTGCCTCGCCAATCCAACAGTTGCAATTGGGGTGCTCGCATTTGGCCCTGCAGTATGCGGATAAATTACGTGAGCACGACATCATTTGCACAGCCATGCGAAAGCCCACAGTGAGTCAACAAGAGACAGGCTTACGAATTATTTTAAATTACGCCCATCAGCCAGCCCATATCGATAGCCTACTCAATTGTCTCTATCAATGAAGAATCAACCGCATATTATCGTCCATGGCAAGGGCCCGCCATTGGTTTTATTTCATGGATGGGGATTTGATGCAAAGATTTGGTCTTCTCTATTGCCCCGATTAGGGGGGTGCTATCAATTATATTTGGTCGATCTTCCAGGTTTTGGCTTAACCCCCCCAATGGCATGGGATCTATTTAAGTCAGGACTTTTCGAACAATTACCCCCGACTTTTGCAATGCTGGGATGGTCAATGGGAGGATTGATAGGAACCCAACTCGCTATTGAAGCGCCATTGCGGATCACCCATCTGGTTAATATTGCCTCATCCCCTTGCTTTATTCAGGGGCGTGGATGGCCAGGTGTAAGTCAGACTGTATTTAATAAATTCCATGATGATTTGTCGAGCAATCCTGAGCACCTGCTGAAACAATTTATTGAGTTACAGTTACAAGGTCAAACCATGGCTTTGGGGCATCCACCGTCTTTGAGTGGGTTGCAGGCAGGGCTTGATGTATTAGTGCGCTCCGATCACCGTCAAGCGTTAAAAACCTTAACCCAGCCCGTTTGTTACATGTTCGGGCGGCTTGATTCAATCGTACCCTGGAGGACATCAGCGTTGATGATGCAATTATATCCAAATATTCATCAGGTTGTTTTCCCTAAAGCGGCCCATGCCCCTTTTTTATCTCATCCCGATGACTTTGTGAAAGCGTTGGAGGTTTTTTTACAATGAAGCGTTATTTTATTATCGGTACGGATACGGATTGTGGAAAAACCCATGTGACCTGTAACCTATTGGATTATTTAAATGGGAATCATCAGATAGCCCGCGCCATCAAGCCTGTGGCCAGTGGTTGTATTCAGGTGGGTGATGCCCTTGTCAGTGAGGATGAATTACTTCTCCAACAACATAATGATTGTAAAAATCGGAAAATAGGCCAATGGCGTTTTTTAAAGCCAATTTCACCGCATCTTGCTGCAAAAGAAACGGGCGAGGGGCCATCGGCCAAAGCCATTGTTGATTTTTGTAATCAGGCTGCAGTGAGCTCGCTTGATTATCTTTTAATTGAGAGTGCTGGCGGGTTGATGTGCCCATTAAATGACACAGAGACTTGGTTGGATGTGTTATCGCTGAGCAACATTCCCGTTATTTTAGTGGTCGGAATGAAACTTGGGTGTTTAAATCATGCCTTGCTCACCGCATTGGCTTTAAAAACAGAAGGAATTCATTGTGTGGGATGGATAGCCAACAGTATTGATCCCACGATGTTGGCCTTAGCAGATAATATCAACACGCTATCTGAAAAGCTGCAACCACCTTTGTTGGCAACGCTGGGTTATGGGGATCAATTGCTGGTTTCTCAAGCATGGAAGCGTTTATGTGAGCTCTAAATCATGCAGAAATTGCTGTAAATTCTGCGAAACCATTCAATATGTTTTGCAAGCAGCAATTAATCAATCTAGCAGGTTAATAACACATCTTGTTGCCATTGCCATACCTCAATACTTTCATTAAATCGCCACACTGATTAAATTATGATACAATAATCATCATAATGAATCAAAGTTGGAAGATAAATCATGCGCATTCCATTGACTGAGCCGACAGCACCAAGGTATATCAGCATCAAGCAGGAGACCAATCAGGTTCATCTGATGGTGCCTGTTGTTGGCGGCCAAGAAATCAGTACAGACAATACGTGTAAAGCAACCGTGGCATTAAGAGACTTTTTTGATGGTGGCGCGCTTCGTGAATTAAATGCTTATCAAGATGCACTGACATTCGATATCCAATTACTTGAGGTAGGCGATCCAGAACGGTTAGCTAAAGAAGCACGATTGGCTCAAATAGGATCCTATATTGGGGCCGTTTTAGCGATGCGGCAAAATTATGGTGATGCAATGAATGCACTCATGACAAGGCCTTCTAATTTATATGGCATCCAATTAAGACCCCGTAGCCAAGATAGCCAATCTAGAGTTGTTAATCCTGCATTTAATATTGAACGCCATAATAATGCTGCAGGTATCCCCTTATCTGCCTTGTATAATACAATGCATCACACGTTTCCCACCATAGTGATAGCACTGCAGGACCCACGAGCTAGTTTAACTGCCGCCGTATTAGCTGATTTACCCAGGCATCCATGCTTTACTGACATCCAACGGGTATTGGGCGAAAAATGCCGCCAATTGTTTGGTTTAGACATTGATTTTACACAAGAGAGTGATAATACGCCTATCAATCAAGCGTCCATCGATGTCTTGCTGGCGGCTGACGAAGACTCGCCTGCAACACCACAGGATTATATTAAGATGCTACTAGCCGTTCGTGCTAGCGACGTGTGGGAAACCATTCCAAGCCCCCCACCTTTTTATAGTATTCCTGCGACAACAGATGTTCATGAACGAACGGAGTGCTTGTCCATACTGACCCAATTTTTTCTAGCGAATCTGAATATTTACTGCAAAGCTCGCGGCATCAGTGCTCAAAATTTTGGTACGATACTGGATGCATCTCCTCATTTAAGCAATGAATTGGTCCATGTTGTTGCTGCTGCATTAACTGCAGGTGACGAGGTGGAAAGTCAGCTTTGTGATTTTTGTAACGCACATGTGGCTGAATTCGGACTGTCTCGCCCCCTAACTGCAGGCGATGTGATGGCAATAAAACAAAAATTTGAACGAACCTATCGAACGGTCACGGCCACCAAAGAAAATCCCCACATGGATGATTTTATGATATTGGACTGTGATGTCATAGGTGAAACCGCTAAATTTGTTACCCATCAAGGCGCTATTTGCACGGATTTTGCGGAAATCGTTGATGCGGCCTTACCGAACCAAGATTACTTTGCCCATGTTCGTGAGGATTTTAAAGACCATCCCGCCGAGATGCCACACAAAAATGAATGGGTTGCAAGTGTTGTAGAAATAGAACCTGAAGTTATAACAGATGAGCAATTTGAACAATTTCCAGAAGCCATTAAAGACGTATGCCGTGCGAATCCTGGTTTTCAGGTACGCCACTTTTTGCAGGATGTGGCCGAAGGGCGTCAAAAGGAAGCCGACGCCTTATTAACGGCATCACCAGCCAATCAGCAAGACTTGCAGAGAACCCCTGGTGTTTTCACCGATTATTCCGGCCGAACCTTCAATTGTACGGCTTATGAGTACGCGTATTGGGCCAAAGATACTCACATGTGCCGCATGCTAGAGCGTCACATGAATGACGAAACGAAGGCGTATATGTTAGCACGCATCGATGACATAGAGCGCCCCGATGCAGCCACAGGTCAACCTGTCGGTCTTGAATATCTGCAAGGGGGCCTCGAACACCGCAGTGCTCATTTTAACTTGACGCCACTAAAAGATGCCTTACAGCGATGTGTTGACGGTTATGATAACTGGGAACGCACACACAACTGGGCTCCGATGAAGGCCGCTTGGATGGAAGTAGGCATTTTGCAGCGTGATATGCCGGTTCATGTGGTGAATGAATATTGCCGCCCGGATCGGTCGTTTTACCCATTACCCGCGTTTAATGAGGGAGCCTTGCCCCGCAGTTTAAAATTTTATAATTTTGAGACAGCTGGGGAACAGTCTTTGTTTCCGTTGGTAATTTCTGATTCTTCAGGTCTCGGGATTGATTTTGCATTAATTCCGAGCGAGGCGCGATGGGGCGGCGCTATGGGACGGTCCTGGCGGGGGCACAGGGACTCGTCGCCTTGCGCAGTTGAGTTGGCGGCGATTAGCCGCCTAGATGAAGTAAGAGCCGACGATCTCAGGCGTTCGCGGGAGATCCTACAGTCGACAGATCCGGAAGCAATTCATAGTATGGACGTTCAATAGCGTGCTGAAATAACCCGGCTGCATAAGCGGCCGGAGAGTAGTCCCAGCAAACATGTAAATGCCATTCTAATAACTCCTGATACTGCCAACTTTAATTAGTAATCACAACCCTTAGTGCTTGTAATTGTAACGCTGCATTTCCAATAAATTGTTCACTCTCCATAAGTTGTTTTTTGAGATGATTGATCTCATCTGCACGAATAGATGGATTTACTTTTTGTAATGCCTTCAGTCGATTTATTTCCTGGGTAAGGGTGTCTTTCATATTTAATTTGCCGGTTTCAATCGTATCAAGCATCTGTGCTTTGGCTATCTTATGACTCTGGGCTAATATTTTTTCAATATCTGTATGTATCTGTTTAATAATTGCGTTTCCAAGATGTGCTTGTACTTGTTTGCACATCTTATTGAGTTGTTCATAGTTTAATGTTTTTGAAAGATTTTTTCCTGATAAATCAATTAGTAATCTAATTGGATTAAAAGGAACAAAACGATCCAGTTGTAACGCTTTAGGGGCGGCACAGTTAATGGTATAAAATGTTTCTAAAAATAACGTGCCAGGCATGATGTTTTTAACTGATATGGTGGTTAAGGTTGCATTACCAAGCTCAGTGCTTAAAATAAGCTCCATTGATTCATGAACCATCGGATGTTCCCAGCTTAAAAACTCCATGTCTTCACGTACCAAAGCTTTGGCACGAGAATAGGTGATTGTAACACCCTCTTCTTTTAATCCAGGAAAATACCCTGCTTTCATGTGCGCTGTTGGGCGCAGTATTTCAGCATTTTCAGAATGATGCTCATGATCAACCCCATATTCATGGAATATTTTTGCCATGTAATTTGCCAATTCTTGATTATTTTCTTCTGTTTCTATGGCCTGAATCAGTTCTTCTGCTAATGGTTTATTACATGAATTAATTTCTAATAATTGATTACGACCCTCTTGAAGAGTGAGGTTAATTTTTTCTGTATGTTTCTGAACTTTAATAATAAATTCATTGAGTTGAGCTTCATTGGTCTCCATCAGATTAGCCAGTAGTTCCTCCTCAAAGGTTTCATAAATGCTACAACCAACAGAGCAGCTTTGTTCAAATAAGTTAATGCCTTCATGATACCAACGAAACAGTGTTTCTTGTGCGGTATCCACCAGATAGGGTACATGAACTTGAATGTCATGCAGCTGACCTATACGATCAAGCCGGCCTATTCTTTGTTCCAATAAATCTGGATTCAGGGGTAAATCAAATAAAATCAAATGATGTACAAATTGGAAATTTCTGCCTTCACTGCCAATTTCAGAGCAAATAAGTGCTTGTGCACCAAGCTCTTGTTCTGAGAAATACGCAGCAGCTCTGTCGCGCTCTATAATGGTTAATCCCTCATGAAAAGTACTGCTGCGAATATAGGCTTTTAATTTTAAATACTGCTCTAAAGCAATTGCTGTTTTTGCTTTACTACAAATCACCAGTACTTTGTGGGGTCGAAGTTCGATGATTTTGGAGGCAAGCCATTGAACACGGGGATCGAGAGTAATCCACTTTTCTTTATCTAATTGCTGTTCGGGATAAAGATTACTGATTGCTTCTTGGTCAATCATTGCATTATAAAGCGGTGTTTGTGATAAAGGATATTGATGTAAGTGCCTTGGTGGGAAACCTTGGATTGCTGATCGCGTGTTTCGAAAAAGAACCCGCCCAGTACCATGTCTGTCAAGTAGCATTTTAATCGCATCATTACTGTTTGATGGTATTTGTTCGCCAAGATGCACTTGTAATTGGTCTTTCAATTCGGGGCTTATATCACTGCTTTGCAGGGTTTGCTGATGGTTAATAAGGTTTTGTACCACTTGATTGATCGATTGGTATTGCCGTTCTTCTTTTTTAAATTGTTCAAAATCATAAAATCGGGCTGAGTCAAGCAGACGTAAGCGTGCAAAATGACTTTCAATGCCCATTTGTTCAGGCGTTGCTGTAAGCAGCAGTAATCCTTTGCTTTGAGCAGATAATTGCTCAATACACGTGTATTCTGGACTTTTTGTTTCTTCTGACCAATACAGGTGATGCGCTTCATCCACTACCAGCAGATCCCAATTTGCAGATGTCGCCTGTTCGTAGGCCTGTTCATTGTTCATAAGAAAATCAATGCTGCATAATACCAATTGCTCTGTTTCAAAAAGATTGCTTATACTGACAGGGAGCCTCTCATGAGCGTCATCGTCATCCAGTGCGTCGCGTTGTTCATCATCGTATCTGTTTTGATCAATGATTGAAAAATAGAGATTAAAACGACGTCTCATCTCTACCAACCATTGGTGAATCAATGTATTGGGGACGATAATGAGTACCCGTTGAGCGCGACCTGTATGCAATTGATAATGCAAGATCATCCCGGCTTCTATTGTTTTACCCAATCCTACCTCATCAGCCAGTAGTACCCTTGGGGCATAGCGTTGTGCAACTTCTTGCGCTATATAAATTTGATGCGGTAGATGATTGGTTCTAGATCCCAATAGTCCTCTTACTTTTGATTGTTGTAATCTACTGATGTGGTTTAATGTATCTATGCGTAATTTAAATGAGTTGAGTTTGTCTAAGAGACCATTAAAAAGTCTTTGCTCAGGGGTGCTTAACTTAATAGAGCCATGCAATGATTGTTCTGTAATTGTATGAGTAGCGCCTGATTCATCTATTCCGCTGTAAAGTAGAAGACCCTGGTTTTCTTCAATATGCGTTATTGTTATTGTTTTTAATTCATTGGTAATCAGCTCTTCTCCCACTTTACAAATAATTCTACTCAGAGGCGGGTTATTGGTTGAATAAATACGCTCTTCATTAGCAGCGGGGAAGTTTAAGGTAACTTGCCGATGGCTTGTGTCGATAATGATACCCAGCCCTAATTGTGATTCGCTATTACTTATCCAGCGTTGTCCAATAATAAATGTCATAAAGACCAGATCCTCTCTAAAAGTGTATTTAACAAATTACTCGCGCCTTTTCGAAATCTTTACGTTGAAGACCCGTTGGTATTGATAAAAGCCCCCCCCGTCGCTGCGGCTGGCGGCAATTCCTCAAACGGTGGCTGAGCCCAAAATTCAGCATGCCTTGATGCGGCCAGCCTTGGCGATGAGGGTCTGACAGGCCTTGGGACTACCGGGTTTTCATAGGCAGAGCGCAGCATTGCTTTCAATTCGGCATTCTCTTCAGGATTAGCGTAAAAATGACCGAGATCTACGCCATGCTGTTGAATGACCGATCGTGCAGTGGCCTTGAGATCAAACCCTTTTTCTTTGCAAGATGAAACACTGGTCTGAATAAGTTCGGACAAGGACAACATCTTGGTAGGTCTGGTTTGCTCAAGTATCCCCTTTGAAAATTTGTGGAATTCAGACTGATGAAGCGAAGCCAAAAAATACATCTCTTTAGTCATCTGTTGTATTTGTGCTTGTATCTCTGGATTATGTTGATCGACATCTCCACCAATTCCACCAGGAATATAAGGTCCGCCAAGTTTATCAATACCCATTAGCACTTCAACGGGGTAATCAACCAAGTCTCTCTGACACCAACCATAAGACAGTTGATTCATGTAAAAACCATCAATTGTGGGATTATCCTCTAAATACTGCTGGGTAAATTGCAGCAAGCCATGACAAAGCGCTTTTCGTTTATCATTATCCAAACCAAATTTTGTTTTTACTTCAAAAAAATTTGCCATTAGCACAATTTTTTTGTCCGCAGTCTCCGCAAGGTATAACCATATTAAGGCAGCAGGCCTTCCCGTTGATTGATCAATAGCAACATGAAATAACATGGCATCATCCATGCGTCTTTGAACCATAGCCTGGAATTGTGCACCATCGCTCGCCAAACAACAACCGACTTCATCACCTAAAAAGAAAGTCATGCTATCAGCTTTAGACCATTGCTTAACAGTGAAATACTCTCTTCGACTAGCTTGTGAAGGAACAGCAGAAGACTTTGGAGCTTGCCCTGCAATCAAATCCCGCTGTTCTTTAACATGATCAGCAAATTCAAAAAAGCTTGCTGTCAAATCAGGATTTTTCTCTTTTAAGACTTTTAAGGCTTCACAATTTGACGTGATCTTCTTAAGCAAAGAGCTATTATTTACATCAGATAAAACAGCAGTGATAGCCACAACTTCTGCAGCACCACGCATTCTTTTAGCTGCTATTTTTTGCTCTAATTGACTAATATTTCCAATGATTGCGTGAAGCTGCATCTTTGCTTTGTCATGTAAATCAGGCTGTAATTGTAATGATATGGATTGCTTTTCAAGCTCCCGAAGATAACTCAAAAGCACTGAATAAAGATTTTCTATTGACCCAGACGAAACAGAGGGAGTAATCATAAACTCATGTTTTCCTTGATAGGCTAATGCCTTATCAGGATCCACCCCCTTTTCTACTAACATCCGTCGAATACTACCATTATGCCTAGCTAAGTCCTTACCAATCTCAGACTCTTGCTTTAAAGAATGCAGGAATGTATCAATATCCTCACCGAAGAAATCACGCTTTAATAACTCTAAAAATATTTTTTGATATTGATTGTGAAGCATTCGGTGACTTGCATCAATCAAATTCCCAAGCTTATCAAGCGATATTTTTTTAAATATTTGCTGGAGTGTCTCGCTATTCAATTTCACTGATATTTCGCCCAGAATTCCACGTAGTAAAAATGTCACTAGTGTATTTAAAAAATCTTTTGGGCTTTTATGGTTAGACAGCGTATGACCTCTTTTTGAGGTCATATTAATGATCTGTTGCTCAATTTTTTTAAAGGATTTTATATTTTTATTATCAAGTTGAGCATCCTTGATGCCTGGTAGTTCTTCTGAACTGATTACACCATCGTAAATATGACCAGCATCGCAGAACACCTTGTAATGTATATCACCGTCTGTGTTTTTCTCGAGATACAACTGATCTGTTTCAGTAGGATTAGCGCCATTAAGATCTGACATCAACGAGAGTCTGCACCATTTAGACATATCTATAATTAAATCATCCGACATTTGCCCCATCACAGTTTTATCCACCAGCGAACTCATCATTAAACACATTTTAAAGAATTCACAATCCTCGAATGATTTTACATATTGCGACACATAGTAGTCTGTTAGAAAATCAATTAAGTTCCCGAAATGCAGAGGAATATCTTCAAGCATCTTTTCGAGAGGAAGAACGGTGTTACTGATAAGTTGCCGCATATATTCTATAGCGCCATGCCCCATCAAGAGAACGAGTTGCTGTATCTTACGTTCATATTGAATGAATAATGCAGTTATATTTCTTTGCTGATAAACACCGGCCCCATCATTAATATGATGATAATGTTTTAGGAAATTAACAAAAACCGACGAAGTTAACCCGATCCCATTGTTCATTAAAAACAGTTGCATATCAACGGGTATAGAAGATACCAAGCCCGGGGTTAGGACTACTCCATCTTGGGGAACGGGAATCTGCAATATCATCTCTAACCTTTTTGGATAAGAGATGATATTTTCCAAGTTATTAATGAGCAGCAAGCCATCCTCGAACCTACCGAAGCCCTTTCGCCGTTTTTTAAAACTCTCTAGTTTACTCTCTAGTTTGTCAAAGCCAAGAAAAAAAGATAGGGTACTAAAGTAGGTATTAGAAGCTGATGAATAATTCTCAAGCATCTTATCAGTAACTTTCAACCCATTTAAAAGCCCGCAAAGTTCTCCCGCTTGAAGGGCCTTATTAAAAATTGGTATTAAATAAACGATGAAATATAATAAACTTTCAGCTTCAGCCATAGAAAAAATCTCAGCTGCAAACAAAGTTTCACAACATCGTAAAAATTTATCTACAAATGATGTCTTATCTTCTTGAGTTTTACACTGACTCAGTAATAGCGTTACCAAGTCTTTAAATATTTTCTGCTTAATATAAGGACAAGAACGGGGGCCATTCATCCGCACTGCAAAATCATTACCATACGCAGAAAAATTCTCCATGCCGCAATAACCCCTTGCATGAAGTAACAATAGCTCATTCAATGCATGATGAGATGATTCTTCGATGAGAGAGGGCGCATCTCTTAAAATATTACTGTTTACCTTAAATGTAGTCAGCATCGCATCGAAATCAGATTGAGAATACTTAATCTTATACTCTTGAAGATTTTGTTGTTGTTCCTGGAGAGAGCCCTGTAACTGACTGCTTAATTCATCAATATCATAGCCCCTTGATGGCACAGGCATGACACCTAATTCAAGCAGGGCCATAAACGTCGTGCTATCATAATCAAGAGCAAGTAAAGATTGTGACTTGATGGGTAAATCGCTTATGAGGCCTTTTATCATATTCAAATAAGCCTGAAACTCTACTCCCTTTAATCCTCTTTCAAAACAAAGATCCATCAAAGTACATAGCAAAGGAAAAAGACTGGGTAACAACTTGCTATCTTTAGCTAAGGGGCTCATCCTATCAATCAATAGGCGAAGCTCATGAATAGGGACATACTCTTGCATTTGTTTGATTTGATCTAAATAAGCATGAATATAGACCATAGCAATTTTGGCATTTTTTTCCACCCGCGTGCTTTCGTCAACATCCTTATGACAAAAAAGATGCTTAATTAAATCATGATATTGTCTTCTCATATCCTTCACCCTTGGTTTTTAGTTTATTGCCCAATACATCCATAAAATCCATCAACGCGTTTAGGCTTCGGCTGATCTTGCGAAACCCAACAACGCCTTGTTGCCATTGCTACACCTCAACACGTTCATTATGTTCTAAAAACACCCGTTTTCATTACTCGCTATACTACGCGCGGCCAGTCCTAGGTTTTCCCGCGAAAGCGTGAGATCGATTGTTCTTATTTCATCTAGGTGGCTAACGGCCGCCAAATCAAGCATCCGCCACTCACCCGACCCTCCCCACCGCCCCGACGCCCGCCGCTTCCCTCCGTTGACCGGCCCCCCGCGAATTAATGCAAAATCAATACCCAGCCCAGCAATATCAGAAACAACCAACGGAAATAAAGTTTGCTCGCTTTGCGTATCACAATTGTAAAATTTTACGCTTCTGGGTAAGGTTTCCTCATTAAACTCAGGTCTTGGGTAAAACGACCGGTCCGGGCGGCAATATTCATTCACCACATGAACCGGCAAATCACGCTGTAGAATGCCTACTTCCATCGTAGCGGCCTTCATCGCATCCCAGTTGTGTGTGCGTTCCCAGTTATTATAACCGTCAACATATCGCTGTAAGGCATCTACAAGCGGCAGCAAGTTAAAATGAGCACTGCGGTGTTCGAAGCCTCCTTGGCTGTAGACAAGACCCATCGGTTGACCTGTGGCTGCATCGGGGCGCTCTATGTCATCGATGCGCACTAACATATACGCCTTCGTTTCATCATCCATGTGACGCTCTAGCATGCGGCACATGTGAGTATCTTTGGCCCAATACGCGTACTCATAAGCCGTACAATTAAAAGTTCGGCCGGAATAATCGGTGAAAACACCAGGGATTCTGAGTAAATCTTGCCGATTGGCAGGTGATGCCGTTAATAAGTCGTCGGCTTCATCTTGACGCCCTTTCGCCACAGCGTGCAAAAATTGACGCGTTTGGAATGCTGGATGCGCGTGACAAGCTACTTTGATTGCATCAGGCAGTTTTTCAAATTGCTCATCTGTTATTCTTGCCAGTAGAACCTCAGGTTCTATTTCTACAACACCTGCAACCCATTCATTTTTGTGTGGCATCCTGGCGGGATGGTCTTTAAAATCCTCACGAACATGGGCAAAGTAATCTTGGTTCGGTAAGGCCGCATCAACAATTTCTGCAAAATTTGTGCAAATAGAGCATTGATGGGTAACAAATTTCGCGGTTTCACCTATGGCATCACAGTCCAATATCATAAAATCATCCATGTGGGGATTTTCTTTGGTGGCCGTGACCGTTCGATAGG
>CANJHO010000010.1 GCA_947474165.1 Legionellaceae bacterium | reverse complement strand
GTAACTCCCCAGCTACGTCATCCTGAGCGCGTTTTTTTGCGCGAAGGATCTCCCTGCAGTAGCACGGTCTTTAACATATCGATCGATATAAATCGCCCCACACAGGATTCAATGCATTAATCAGATCCTCCTTCTTTTTTCGCGACCACCCTTTGATTTGTTTTTCTCTCTCTATGGCCACGACGATATTGGCACATGCTTCATAATATACCAACCGATCCACATTGTATTTTTGAGTAAATCCTTTTACCAGTTTGTTCTTGTGCTCATAAATGCGGCGTATCAAATCACTAGTAACGCCGGTATACAAGACGTTATTATGCTTATTGGCCAAGAGGTAAACGTACGATTCTGTATGCATGTGAGGTTCCTTGTTGTGCTGGACTCTTTGTACCCTGTCAACATCCTGCAGGGATGAGCATATTACCAGAAAAAACCGATTGAATGGAATTCAGGACATTAAATCCTCGCTTCCGTACCGTGCTAATAAATCCGCGAATACGGGCAAATTGCTCAGCACCTTGCGTGGAACGAAAGCCCCCGGATATTTTTTGTTTGCATTTCATCATGCGTAAATCACGCTCAGCATCATTATTGGTAAATGGCACTGCTGGATCATGAAGAAACCTCAAGACGTCTTGCTTATAATGAAACAAACGCAATATTAGATTGTGCCCTGTTCGACGTGGTTCTCTGCCTCGCTTGCCTTTGCAAGGCAGCGGTGTTTGTGCTTCATGAAACGCCAATCCATGCTTGATAATCTTGTCGTAAATCCTGGTCAGCCGCATAATGCGTGCTGCCGGTATTGCGCTATGTCCATGAAAATGGCGACAACGAAGCGCAACTTTTAATATTCGAGTCATCGCTGTAGCCCACGGCTCTTTTTCATGCTCTATGATGGACTTTAATTCGCGTAAGTGATGTTGATTACAAAGCCCGTGTTCGACTCCGAGCAGATTGAAATAACTTTTCCAATGGTCATGGATCACGGTGCCTGAAAGACCATCGAGTAATGATTTACGTTTTGGCGATACATGATAATAAGTTGCTGTTTTAGTCGATGCCACATGCAACCATTGTGTTTTGCCTGCAACCCGAAACCCTGTTTCATCAAGGTTTTTAACTGTGGCGATTTTTACCTGAGATAATATGGATTCTTCAAATGAAGCCAATGCATCAAATGCAATTCGGTTATATCGCGTCAGTGTCGCAGTAGCAAGTTGAATGCCATATAAATCAGAAAATAGCTGTTGCAGTCTGTCTTCCGGAATAAAATGTTGGTACTGGTAATACACGCTCCAGCTACGAATAACCTCGCCGTATTGAACGGGTGCACGAACGCCTGATGGAAATGACGCCGTGACCGGTTTATTACAGCATTTGCAATATTTTACTTCTGCTTGATGTTCCGTTATCTCAATTTTGGGCGGTGGTATATCAAAAACCTGTCGTTTCACTAACCCAAGAAGTGAGGATCGAGGCAGAGAGTGATGACAGTCTGGACAGGTCGTTAATACATGCTTTTTAATGATGTCCGGTGTTTCGGTTTGTTTCAGCGTTTCGCCCTTATGACCCGGCTGACCGCCGCTTTTATTTTTACCGTTTTCTCGTAATGAAGTGGTGCGTGGTAGTTTTGATAGTCCATCACTTGACGGTGGTTTGGAGCTATTACTGCTATTTTTATCCAAGCGTTTTTCCAAGGCTGCAATTCGTGCGGCTTGTTGTATAACGACTTTTTCCAGGTCAGCAATCTTTGCCAAAAGCGTTGATATGATTTGTTCGTAGTCTTTCATTCGGCTATTTGATCATAACCACATAATTTTTCAAGTGTTTTTTGATGTTATTTGGAAAACTATTTAGACGGTCATCAATTAAAACCAAAAGAATTTTACTTTTCAAAAATATCTGCCACTGCAGGGAGATCCTTCGCGCAAAAAGACGCGCTCAGGATGACGTAGCTGGGGAGTTACAATTATTTTTACCTAAATCAATTTTTGACATTCTCAACTCTCTTCAATTACTCAGTTGAGATGGTAGCATTTATAGCACATATTGTAAAGTTATTATCCATTATTGTGCCATAATCAGTCTACAAATGGGCGCTCACTTTTTATTCATACCGTAGTTACTACGGTATTTTACAGATTTACCTATCAGTATCGCAAGTGGTTCGTTAATCATGGCTGGGGGATTTGGCCGGTTTTTTAGTCGTCGAAAGGGTGTTTCTGATGTAATGCATCAACTTGTTGGCGAAAAAGAGGCTATTTCTCTTTCAGCGTCCGCTTAGCGGTGATCGCGCGCCGGTACTTCCGGCGCGATAAACCACGCAATTTTTTATTTTTTATATCATTTTCATTGATAACCTTGGAGCAGGTGTACTGTTCGGCGGAATTTCATTGGGGAAAAAGGTTGATTTATTATCCCTAATATATCTAGTGCAGGTTGCTGTTTCAGCATGGGGTCTTTCAATGATATTTTCCTGTATTTTTTTGATATATAGAGCAAAAATAACATCTTGAAGTTTTAAGTAAGTTATCCCAATAGCGCCTTTTTTCTCTCGGCTCAAGTCACCCATTAAATAACCAATTGCGCCACTAACGCTTCGTAAATCGAGTCCTGCAGCACCAAGACCCAATTCAGTAGCCCCATCCTTGATGGCTTCAGCTAATGGGGTATCGAAATAAACCACGGCATTGTATTTCGCAACACTCTCTAATAATATTTTTTTAATTGGTTTATTGAGGGCAATTTCATCTAGTTTTGGAAGAAGTATCTTACTACTAAAACGACTCATGATTGCAGGCTCAATCCGTTCAGGATGGTTGGTTGCCCCAATAATAGTAATATCATTCGCAATGATTCCGTCCATTTCCGTTTGTAAAAAGGCAGTGTGGAGGGTCCCTTTTTGGGCAACTCTATCTATTTCATCAAAGAAAATAATCGCACGGCCCAATTGTTTAGCCCTAGTAAATATATCGCCAAGTACTTTTTTTGAAGTGGTCTGATCGGCTTGTATTGAAATTAAGACGCGGCCTGCGGTTTGAGAAAATACTCTAACGGCAGTTGTTTTCCCGCCACCTGGGGGGCCGTAAAGCAAGGTATGTTTTTGAGGATCTGTTGTGGCATCGCGCTGTAAGCGAATCAGTTGTTCTTCTAATTCTAAGTTAGAGGAGAATAAGTTACCTAATTCACCTTCTTTTTCAAATGAGGGCATAAAGAGGGTTGCACAATTAAATTCATTATTAAAATCTTTACTGAGGGTGCGAGCGTAGGTATTAAAATACTCAGTCATTGTCTCAAGGGTAATGGTTGTTTCTTTGATGGTATCTACAAATGATTGTAATTGTCGTTGAGAATAACCAACGGCAGTATCCGCTAATAACTCAATGCTTGAGGTATCTATTATTTTTTGCCTGAAAAAATAATGTAATAATTGTCGACGTTTAGCCACATCGGGTAGTGGAAAATAAATTCGGTTAGTTCCAGCGCGGTCCATGATTGGTTTTGCCAGTCGTTCTGGAAAATTCGTGGCCCCAATTAAAACGATGGGATGATTTTTTAATTTAGAAATTTCTATTTGAAAGGCAGTGATCTCAGCATTTTGATTATGTGATCCATTGGATGCAACCCCTTCAACGATGGGTACTATGGCATCTATTTCATCAATGAATAAAATCTGAAAGCCATTAGTTGCGGCTTTCTTCTTCGCATCTTTGAAAAAATCCTCTATTCTAGTGACCAAAGCGCCTACATATTTGTCGCCTTTATTTCCCCGCTCCCACTCTATAATGGGGTAGCCGAGAGCTTTTAAGTGACTCAATACAGTGGTCGTTTTTCCAGTCCCTGGTGGGCCGTCTAATAAGATAAAATGGCTTTCAACAGAAGGGGTTGCTTTAATTTTACCTACAATATTTTCAACTTGATCTAATTCAGACCCTGTTTTAACGAATAACTCAGTGTAAATGATTTTTTTAAGTTGTAGTGGATCCGCTATTTCAAGTGTTACAAGCGGCGAGTTATTCTGATGATTTCGCTTATAGCGAAGTTCTTTTAATATCAAAGCCGCATCTTGTATATGTTTGGTTTGCTGACCATCTTTATTCGGTAATTCAACCAAAAGGTGCAACATTGTGTCTCCTGTTCTATCTGATATTTTATCAGCGATGGCACTTGGGTTTGTTAAGAGGGCATCTAACCAATCATCTATCGTATTAAAAACCAAACCAAAATCACGGTGAATTCTAGTAAGGAAGCCAATAGATGATTGGATATCGTTGGCGTGTAATATCACTTGAGAGCGATCTATAAATAATGAATCAGCGATATTTTGAAATTGTGCACTGCTTATATTCTCTTCATTGATCCATAGGGTAAATAGCGTCAGCATAAAAGTTTCCATTAGTTTAATACTAGTAGAAATACCTGCGTGGTGTTGACTTAGATAGCCATGTTCATTTTTAAATATTTTCAACATGGCTGCCGCTTTAGAGAGTTTTTTGTGTGCAAGTTTTATTATAATCAGATCATCATGAATCGCTATTCCAGTGCCGAGCTCGGCGTGCAATTTCAGCTTTGTATTTTCTTTTAGATAAGATTGATTGGTTTGGTTGAAATAGACAAGTGTCGCACCTTGAAAAAATGTGCCAAATAGTTCCATAAATTGCCCAAGGCCACCTGAAAAATGTTTTAACATAAATAAGCCGTCAGTGATAAGAAAAGTATTGGCTGATTCTATTTGATCGTCTGATAATTGAGTGCCACTTGCAAAGGCAAAGGCCATTCCAGTCATTTTGGTATGTATTTTCCAATATAAATCAGAGATTCCATCCTGAAAATGTGCGGTTAACTCAATGATAATGCGATCGATTTCAATATTTCGGTTGATGGAAGAGGAAAGTTCTGCATTAGTGCTGTTTTTTAGTAGTTTTAATAATTGAAGTTGAGATACAAAAACGGTTAAAGATGAACCAGCACGTGAAGCAGCAACAAACGCCTTTTTATATTCAAGATAAGCCGTCATTTCATCATTGCGTTTTTCAGCGCAAAGTGCTCTAAAAAAATGACCAATGGCATGATGTTGGTGAGTTAAAAAAAGATCCCTTAGGGCTCTGGTTAGGAGAAAACGCTTGAATTCTTCATCCAATAAATCTGCAGCTTGAGCATACCTATTTTCATTCATGGGGTCGTTCAACAGCGCATGGACTTCCGCTAACATCTTTTCAAATCTTATAGCAAAGTGCTTACCAAATACAGCGGCACCTAATACGGAGACTAGCATGACCGCAGCAATGGGTAATCCCACCACAGGAATTGCCCCAATACCAATGCCTGCCCCTATCCCTAATTCACCAATCAGTGTGACGAGCCCGATGGTTGATAGACTGCTTAGGCTACCTACAGCGGAAGATTTTGTCATGGAACGGACCCAAGCTTCTGTGCCATTAATTTTTTTAGGATCGGTTAGATTAACCTTTGTCATTTCTCGAGTGATACTTTGAATTTCACGTTGCGCATCAAAACGCATAAACAGTTGCATGTTGGTGGGCGTAGGTGCACTAAATGGATCGGGTGTTGTATTGATTCGGGGTATTTTGGCAGATATGGTTGATAGTTGCTGAGGAAAAATGGAAAGAGTCTTGGCTAAAATTTGTTGTAGTTTTGCGTGCTTAAATAACTGAGGATCAATGGCCACAGAGATAGGTTCAGCGGGTGTATTCACAACAAGGCGTAAATTTTTACGCAATGTCTCTGATAAAGTCATGGGGTCAATCATATATTGACAGACATTATCTGTAATGACGATATGTACAGAAGTCTCTGAAGGTATTTTGGATAAATAGCTTACAGTGGGGTCTTTGTCTTTCGAGTTTTTGTATGCAAATAAATTGATATTCAATAAATGCGTGACTGCCATGATCTCTTGGCGTTGACAAGCCTTATTGCCATGCCTGAAGTTTTCAATGGCTTCTATAAATTGAGTTTCTGATGCTTTAAATAAAGGAATATATTCCTCTTTATTTTCCATCATATGTTGGGTAATTTGGGGTCTTAATCGAGTATTGATTAGTTGGGTTAATGAAGCAGGGAGTTGCTCTGGGGTATAGGATTCTAATTCTAAAATAAGACGACCAGCTATTCTATGTGATGCACCAGAAAATAATCGATTAAAAGTTTGGTCGAATTTTTCTTCATCATTGATGATAGGTAATAGCAGGCTTAAAATAAGGGCTGACAAAATACTATTATTATCTAATGGTACATTGATTGTTTGTAGTGACATGACATTAATCCTCTGTAATAAGTAAAGTAACTTAAAGTAAGTATTCGATTTGTTGTGAATCATTAATGTCCATATTTTCAGTGAGGATACGGGCGCTTGGATCTACCCCAATGTCCGCCATTTGTTGGTTATATTTTACGTCCTCATCATAGATTGCTCTTTTTCGTTCGTCAGATGTTGTACTTGCAGCCCTTAGACCTGTTTGAATAAGTTGCTCTATGGGTTTAATGGCTCCTTCGTTCAGGATACCGACTTGTTCTGAGTTATATTTTGTTAGTGAGGCGCAAGCTTTTTGTAACTCGGTTAATACACAAGCAATGATTTCATGTTCAGGTCTATAGATGTCTGGCCCGTACCATTTATCTAGACGCGCAATTATAAAAATAGCCGAAAGTTGATGTGTCATCGCAACTAGATTTGGAAAGCTGCGTTGAATAAAATAACTGGGCGTTGCAATAGATTTATACAGTGCCCAAGCCTTCTCAAGATGATTTTCTTTCAGCAAGTAAAAAATCGATTTAAATTGATCATTTAGTATCTGGGCATTTGGGGTTATTAGCGGATAATTTTCAGGTAATTGACTTAGATAACGATTAATTTTAATTAAATTTACATCTTGCATGAAATCACGTTCACCAGTATTAAAATCCTGACGCCATAATTTATCTAGATGTTGATGAAAATCAGCCAATGTATTGATTAGACTTTCTAGCACTTGGATACGCTGAACATCGGTATGAGCCCTTTTATAAGCTTGCAAATAAAGACGTTCTTTATTATCAATCCCATGGGCATCATTTGCATTTTTCAGCAATGATTGCATATCTGATCTAAAGAAGTAGCCTAAGCAACTCATCGTTTGTTGGCGTAAGCTAGGCGGGTGATAGGTAGAAACCATCGCATTTGGAAATTCCCGATAAGATGGGGGTAATTCGAGGGCATTCAATGCCATGATCCGAATGCGCATTTTGGGTTCATCAGTCCATCTAAATTTACATTTTATATCGATGGTAAAAGTTTCTGCAGACGATGATTTAGGCAAATTAATTTGATAGGAGGTGATAACAGGAGTACCTGCATATAACTCAAGATTCTTTTTGATGGTGGCTTGGAAAAAAGGAATAGTACCCTCCCTTAGCAATGAGTTGAGCTTGAGATAGGTCTCATCATTTTCTTCTACCGTTTCATCTATTAGGTGATTGAATGATGCAGTGGGATCAGAGGCCACACTTACAATCGCATGACTATCGGAGATATTTTCAATTTTAGGCATGAGCTTAATCCTTAATAACTTCAAATTTGAGATTAATGGCATTGAATTATGGGCTATTATGAATCATGTGGTTCATTAAAAATACCGTAGTTATTACGGTATAATGATGTTTTTGTGGTTTTATTTTAGATAACAAACCTGATGTGATTAGAGACATTAATTTGATAAATCAGGAGGGATTCCAGTGTATTTGATTAAAAGAATTTATTCGTAATAGGTGCAAGCTATTTTGATTGCACCTCATCTGTCCTGTTGGAAAATAAAATATGAAACTCGAAAAATTCAGCCTTCATTGTTCAAAGTTATTTCTTAAGCGACTAATTTTTGGGCGCTAGTGTCTGAGATGGAGAATTTGAAAAAATGTCGTTGAATGACTTCCATTGATCGTCCGTCATTCCTTCGTCATCATAAATAGATACGCCGACGTTGCTGATGCACGAAGCGGCTCCCAATCCCTTTTGTACGCCGAGCATTCCTGTCTTCAAGTTTTCTGCTGACCTATCGTACAGGCCTTTTCTGCCTTTCATGTTGTCGGCTGGCAGACCGATCTGAAGATCGGTGTGGGTTTCACTGGCCAATTCTTTTAAATTTTGCACCTGCCAAGCCGTAAATTGTGAATAATCGGTCGCTTTTTTTAACGCCGTATCATAGTCCATCACCATGACCTGGTCCGCTCGTGACATTACCGATGAATAGTATGTTCTGTTCCAGCTTAAAAGCGACTGACCTGCCGGCACCGATGGAGAGATCTTCTGTTGCCCCTTCATGTCCAAAAAATATCCCGCCACGGAAATGATCTTCCCCTTAGGCTTACTGGCCTTTAGCTTGTCTAAAATAGTTAGGAACTCGTTGCTGACAACGTTACAGTTCGAAACATTTGGAGGGCAATGGTCTTTTGGATTTGGAACAGGCTCAAAGTCCAACTGAATGCCGTCAAATCCCATGCGCCATAGACCCGAAACTGCATTAAAGAAGCGATCCTTGTCGGCAGTCATATCAAAACATTTTGAAGTATTGGCCATCCCTGCCGCACAAGGGCGCTTGCTGATCATTCCAATGACCTTTGCATTGGGCATATCGTCCTTGAGTCTTGAGAGGAAGCTTCTCGCAACCGTGTTATCTGGAGTGACACCGTTCGTGCTGATATAGACATTTGTAATGCTTGACTGCTGGAGGCGTTTTGCGAGAGCAGAAATATCCTTGTCACGCTTTGCCATCGTTAGCCAATTTGTTGAAATGTAAACACCGTTGTTGCAGTTGGATGCCCAAACAAAGGTGGAGAGAGAAAGGCTAACAATAAAAATCAAGATACGTCCCATCAACCCCTCGCTATTTTCACAGTCTGATGACCTTACCCCTAGCATATCAATGTCCGCTTAATACGCCAAGGAGGAATTGATAGCATCAGTTCATGCCTGACTATTAATTGGTTTTATATCCCCTGTGAATGAGTACTGGTTGCAAATTCGAATTGATCTCCACCTTGTTTTTTTGCTTGATACATTGCTTTATCAGCGGCGCTAATGAGCGTTTCAACATTTAAAAAACCTTCCGTAGTAGAGGCTATGCCAATACTCGCGGTAATATTTAATGTAATACCTCTAATCAATATGGGGTGTTTTAATGAGGTAAGAATAGTATTCGCTAGAACTTTGGCGGCAATAAGATTGGTAAATGGGTCCAGGATAAGACAAAATTCATCGCCTCCTAGCCGGCCCAAAAAGTCACTTTCTCTCAGTGTGTTTTTAAGACGCTTCCCAATTTCAATCAGTAAGGCATCTCCAAAATCATGGCCATAGGTATCATTAACTGGTTTGAATTGATCAATATCAATAAAAAGCAAAGCTAGCTTTTCTTTACTACGGCCTAACTGAGATAGTCTGATTTTTAATTCTTCCATGACAAAGCGACGATTATGGAGAGCCGTCAGTTCGTCGAATAGCCCATATTCGGTCAGTTGATCAATATGAGATTTTAGTTCGGATACATTGCGAATTAAATTAACAGCAAGGGGCCCTTGGTCAGAATTTATACAAAATAAAGCGGCTTCCATAGGAACCGAGTGACCTTGTTTGTGCTTAAAAGAGAGGGTATCTCGCGAGCGCATGTACCTAGGTCTTGGGTTCTCAAAAAATGATCTTCGAAGTTGACTATGTCTATCTCTAATAGAGTTTGGTACCAAATCCTCGATCATTAGATTCATTAATTCATGGCGCGTATAACCAAAGATTCGGCATGCCTCTTGATTTACTTGAAGAATTTTTCCAGCGATATCGCTAAAAATAACCGCTTCCGGAATGGGTTCAATAAACTGTAAAAAAACATCCGTAAATAAAAAATTTCCTGGCCAAAGTTCATTTTTGGGTGTGCTTTTTTTGCTGTTTTTCCGCATATAGATCTCTAAAGGTAAATGATACATCTAACAGATTTTACTGATTAAGTGTATTACAATAAATACCTTGATGCCTTTCTTGTTTCATCGCAAAGGTTAATTTAACCATGGTGCCTATACCCAATTGGCTGTTTACAACAAGCTGTCCCTTATGATGTTCCATGATTGATTTGGCAATCGCCAAACCCAGACCAAGCCCTGCATTTTCTTTATTTGTTCCATAATCCACGCGATAAAATCCTTGACATAAAAGAGGCAAATGCTCTTCTGATATCCCTATTCCATTGTCTTTGATACAAATTTGAGTACTATTGTCTTTTTTTATTTCTATACTGATAAGTATACATCCGCCCTTTTTGGTATAAGCCAGGCTGTTATCTATTAAATTGGCAATAACGCGCTTAAATAATTGTTCATCTACGTCAATTTGGGCATCACCAGTCACCTGAATGTCTATTCCATTTTCTTGGGCTATGGAATGATAATATTCAATCATTGTACTAATTAAATGGTTTGCAGATAATGTCCTGACACTCAATTGCAATTGACCCCTTTCACAACGAGTCAGAAAAAGTAGATTATCTATCAATTGGGTTAAATTTTGATATTCTTCAAGATGTGATTGTAAGAGATCTTGATAAGTTTCAACGGTTTGTGGTTTAGCCAGGGTGATTTCGGTGGCGGTTTGAAGATAATGAATAGGGTTTCTTAATTCATGGGCCATGCTGGCTGAAAACTGCTTAATATGTATAAATCCACGTTCAATTCGAAATAATAAATCATTGCAAGTTGCTGCCAACTCTTGTAATTCCTTAGGCTTCCCTTTATCGAGTAATCGCTTGCCTAAGGATGAAACACCAATGGAGGCGAGTTCTTCAGTGAAGGTTTTAATCGGTCTCATGGTTTTTTTTGCTAGAAAATAACTTGCAATTATGATGATTAAGGTAGAGACCCACAGCGCAATAAAGAACTTTTTAATACAGATGTGAGTTAATAAATAACTATAATGCTCATTATTCAAATGGGCTTGATGGAGCAACTCCCTCATCGGTGGGTATACTAAACCTGTAATAACAGACAATATCAGTACAGTTGAGCAAATAAATATCAATAATAATCGGTTAGTGATGGACATGGATTTAGCGAATGTCCAAGACATAGCCTACTCCCCTGACGGTATGGATTAATTTTACTTGATTGTCTGTATCAACCTTCTCCCTTAAGCGTTTGATAGCGACATCAATGATATTGGTATTCGAGTCAAAATGAATATCCCAAACTTGCTCAGCAATGATGGTTCTTGAGAGCACCTCTCCCCGTCGTTGCAACATCAGTGCCAACAGCATGAATTCTTTTGCTGTTAAAGCCAACTTCTTTCCACCTCGTATTGCAGTATATTTTTGTACATTCAACGTCAGATTATCAATGCTTAATAGGATCGGATTATCAATGGGTTTTCTTCGAAGCAACGATTTAACGCGGGCAAGTAGTTCATTAAAAGAAAAAGGTTTAATCAGGTAATCATAGGCACCCATTTCAAGCCCTTTGACACGACTATCCACATCATCGCAGGCAGAGAGCATTAAAACAGGTAGGTCTGGTTTTAATTCACGAATTTTTTCAAGCACAGTCCATCCGTCCATTATGGGTAGCATCACATCTAAAATGACAACATCATAATTTATTTCAGATACCTGATAGATGGCTTCTGCACCATCGTATACCACATCTGCTTGAAATTGATATTCATTAAATCCTTTACAGATAAAGTCGGCTGTTTTTTTTTGATCCTCAACAATTAATAGTCGCATAGAGTCACAATGGTTAAAATTTTATCAATTATAACATAAAAAGACTCGTGAACATAATCCATTAGATTACAATTTTGTCATCTTAGTGTCACGCTTCTGACAGACTCAATGACTTATTCTTAGTTCTCTTTATTGACTAATTGATGAAATTAAGATGAGTAAAGACAAGCAAGAAACATCAAAACAGGTTTTAGCATCCACATTGAGTTTTTTTAATGGCAAGCTCTCTTATTTAAACGATAAACGACTTCAATTGAATCGTGCTAAAAGTTTAGCAAAGTATGTGGCGAAATCGCAAAACAATATCAGAGATCTTGCACCCTTGGATACGACCTTAGGCGTTATGAGTTTTTCTCTTTATATGCTTCGTTTTTCAGCCAACGTTGGTTTATTAGTGCAGCTCAATTTAGTTGAATTCCCGAAAAATTCCAATCATAAAATACGGAGGGATTTGTACTACAGTCTTTTAAATGACAGTTTGTGGTGTATTGTTAACCTGACTGAGTTTTTTTGGTTATCGTATAGAAACTCGATATCCGCGGGTCTTCAAGGGATGCAATTAGAGACATTGGCACAACTCACCGATATTTTAATCATGATGATTCGCTACCAACAAGACAAAAATGATTATGACTTGCAATACAATCAAGCCACAAGTGAAGAGCGCGCTCGTTTAGCCATCGAATGGCAAAGTAGGGAACTCAATCTGCTTCGATCCCTGCTCACTGGGTTGTCTATCACAATAGTTTTCGGATTATTTTCTTTTTCAGTCATGGCAGTTCCACTGTCACCGATTATATCCTCTATCATTCTCATCAGCTCACTGTTGCGAATTTTAATCGAGATAGAAAAAGACAAACAATTAATCCATCAACTTAAACTGAATGAGACTAATCCGCAAGAAATCATGAGCAAAGAACAAGCAACGAGTGCTGCTCGTTTGAAGGATCTCAATCAAATCATGCTGAATAATATTTTTTTACCCATGGGGATTTTTCTAGTGATCACAATGCCGATTCCTTTGACCATAATAGCCTGCTTCAGTATGGTATTGATTCATTGTGTGCTTAGTCATTCAATTAATACGAATTATTGTAAGGTCTCAATAAGCCCCGGGAAATTTTCATGAGTGATTGAAAGCAACATTTTTTCTTGTTGTATCTGGCGAATATATTATTTAGTTTGGTTGAACTTTTCAGTGGAATAGCTTTAATTTGTATGTTAATGCGGGTCCATCTGCCGCTATATAACTTGAGTTAAAATTTGACAGATAACAGCAACCTAAGTAGTATTAATGCCCACCTGGTTTTTCAATAACCGAATCATTTTTAGAGACAAGGACACGGACTATGACGATGGGGCAGCGTCTCTCCTATCTATTCAATGATGAATGGGTTGATCTTCGAAAGAAATCAATTTTGTTATATAGTATATTGTTCATTGCTACGTTGCTTGTCTGGATGTGGGCATTTTATGCGCTGCATGATAACCCGTTTTTGTTCAGTACAGCGGTGCTTGCGTATACATTTGGATTACGGCACGCTGTGGATGCTGATCATATTGCTGCCATTGATAATGTGACTCGAAAATTAATGCAAGAAGGCAAGAAGCCGATTTCATTGGGTTTCTTTTTTTCCATGGGTCATTCAACGGTTGTGTTTATTGCAACGCTATTGGTTGCAATGGTGACCTCCACGGTGATGCACAATGTCATATCCGAATGGCAACGGACTGCGTATGTCATTTGTACGTTAATTTCTGCCTCATTTTTATTGATTATTGCGACAACCAATATGTTCATTTTTTTGTCTACATGGAGAACGTTTCAAGCGGTACGTCGAGGTAAATATTACCATGAAGAAGATCTCGATGAGTTAACCCGTCATCATGGTTTTTTAACACGATACTTTCGTGTGTTTTTTAGACTGGTGACGAAAAGTTGGCAGATGTATTTTGTGGGTTTCTTATTTGGGCTTGGTTTTGACACTGCTTCAGAAATTGCGTTATTGGGTATTGCCGCATCACAAACGCTAAATGGTGTGTCACCTTTGACGATATTGGTATTTCCCGCATTGTTTACAGTGGGAATGACACTTGTGGATACCACTGACTGTATGATAATGCTGGGCGCATATGGCTGGGCTTTTATGAAACCAGTCCGTAAATTATATTATAATTTAACCATTACCTTTGTTTCAGTGGTTGTGGCGTTCATTATTGGGTCTCTGGAGACCATGAGTCTTGTTGTTGATCAATTTGAAGTAAAGGCAGGGATTGGAAAGGCAATTCTAGAAGTAAGTGGGCATATGGATTATTGGGGTTACTATATCATTTTAATCTTTATTTGTTGTTGGGTTATCTCGATAGGGATGTATAAATATTTTTACCAGAGGATTGTTGATGACAAGTACAAAAGTGGGTGTAATATTAATCAATCTAGGTACACCAGATCATAGTGATTCAAAATCGGTTTATTCCTATTTGAAGCAATTTTTAAATGATCCCCGCGTCATTGATTTACCAACCATCATACGGTACATCTTGGTTAATTGGATCATCATCCCTTTTCGATATAAAAAATCGGCTCATGCTTATCAGCAAATATGGACCGATAAAGGTTCTCCCTTGTTAATAAATAGTCAGGATTTAATCAGCGCGCTCAGAAAAGCATTCGATAGAACAGTACAAATTGAATTGGGTATGCGATATGGTAAGCCCAGCATTGAATCTGCAGTGGATAAGCTTAAAGATTGTCAAAAAATTATTGCCATTCCTTTATTCCCACAATATTCATCAGCAGCAACGGGATCGGCAATAGCTGCATTATTAAAGGCATTAGGTGCGCGATGGAATATACCTGAAATTAATGTAACAAGAGATTTTTTTAACAACCCCGATTTTATTCATGCTTATGCGAGTTTAATTAAAGACCACTTAAAAGATAAAAAAATTGACACCCTTCTGTTTAGCTTTCATGGATTACCTGAAAGACAGATTGAAAAAAGTGGATGCCACGCGGTTTGTTCAAAATTAGAACCTTGCCCAAAACCGAATCAATTGAACACTTATTGTTATCGAGCGCAATGTTATGAAACGTCTCGTCTTATTGCAAAAGCCTTAAATCTAAACCCGGCCGATTATGTGGTTGCCTTTCAATCAAGATTGGGCAGAACACCTTGGATAAAACCTTATACAGATTTGATGTTAGCAGAATTAAGGCAAAAAAATGTAAATCATATCGCTATTGTTTGCCCTTCATTTGTTTCCGATTGCTTGGAAACACTGGAAGAAATTGATATTCGTGCTAGGGCACAATGGATGGCACTGGGCGGGCAGGAGTTTATTTCTATTCCTTGCCTTAATGATCATCCCATTTGGGTCGAGGGACTTGTCAATATGATACACTGCGCGCGGCCATAAAAGGTCAAATTGGGTTCAAGTGATGCGTTCGAATCCGAATCCTGTTTTTATCGGAGTAAAGCGAGAATCACGGGTTGAATCATAGCGCTGTGACTAATTTTTTCTAGATGTATCGCCATCGTATTTAAACTATCGTAGAATCGACGCATGTTCTTCAGGAAGTAATGTTGTAT
This sequence comes from Legionellaceae bacterium, assembly GCA_947474165.1. Taxonomy (GTDB): domain Bacteria; phylum Pseudomonadota; class Gammaproteobacteria; order Legionellales; family Legionellaceae; genus CANJHO01. The sequence continues at coordinate 29,554 of CANJHO010000010.1, read as the reverse complement.
GATTTTAGAACGGGTAAAAAATTTTTTTAAACTGCAAAATGCGAGTGGGATTAAAACAGATCATCAAGATTGTATTTTAGATAGCTCACAGATGACCCATGAACAGTGTCAATTATTTTTGGATACTTTAAAAAATAAGGTTGTGCCGCATTGGCATCAACGAGGCACTATCCAAAGATTAGCCCTAAGGCCCTTGCTTGAGCTAATTGATTTGTACTTTAAGGAAAAAAATACAGAAGACTTGCCGCGCAAATTCTCTCAAGAGCTTTTAGAGTGGGCCAAAATTTTACCAGATTGCACGCTTTATCCCGTTGATTCTTCTGATGATGTCCATTGTATATATGGGCAGGTTATACAAGTTAACAAACATCCGATGTATTTAATTGAAATTATCCTGGATTGTCTGCAGACGCATTCAACTGATCTGGATGACAAGTTAAAGGGCATTGCTCGATGGCTTTGCTGTCACGATGCCTCTTTTATTGGCGAGGCCTTAGCGCTTCAAGAACTCTATGCGGAGCTTAAAGTAGGCCCTGCGTTTAATATCGAGTGCCTGCGTGAGTGCTTGACTGTATTGCCTGTGACTGGTTCTCGTATTGCAGAGGGCATTCAGACATTGCTGAGTAATTCAGTTAAAATCGATTCCTGGACAATGAATGTTTTACATGAAATCTATCGAATACGTTGGGTAGAGTTTTTAGAACATGAACGACTAGCAAATGAACAAGCGGATCATTTAGATTTCCAGCAGGGCGGTAATGCACCCTATCAACTAGCGAATGAATTACCGTATTTAGGCTCCCAACAGGGCGATAACGCACCCTGGATTCGGTTGGCCCAATTGGTGTGTGGAGCAGGTTGGTTTAAACATTTAACAGAAAGCGGCAAGATAGCAGAAAAGGATAAAAAGACAGGTGATGAAACCCATATTAATGCACATTTTAAAGAGAATTATTATCGCTTTTTAATGCCAACGATAAAGTGTGATACAGAGCCAGTCCACCTGAATTGTATTGCTAGTCACGCATTAAGCCATTTGATTTTATCTCATAACGGTCGCTATTTAATTCTTCTAGATACTTCGCTAGAACAGTTTAATAAGACCAAAAAGTTTTATAATTGGAATACACGTCAACCAAGGCCCTTGACTGAAACCGAAATAAAAAGGATGCAATTTAGTCAATTTAAAGCCTATATTCCGAAAGCCCTTGAAACCACAAGGGCTGAAGATATGCCCATTTCAAAAAATACGATTATAGGATTAAAAGCCTTGGTTGAGGGGAGTTTTTACCTTAAAGGCCTGGTGGGTCAATATGCTGAAGCACAAATGTACATGGCCGGGAAGGCCTTGCATTTATTTTATAATTTCTTAAAACAGTTGCCCTCCAATGAAAGAACCCGTTTGCTTAACCAGCGTATTATTTTGGGTGAAAAAAACAAGACTGTTGATGAAATTTTTGATCAAGTGGATAACGACGGAGAAGATCGATGTATCGCGGGATGTGCCGAGCTTTTGACCCAGCTGGTTTTAGATTATGATCCTTATGAGCGCTTGAGTCCAGAGCTTGAAAAGAGAGTTCTGCGATATAATATGCGTGAGAACTCTCGAAAAAAAGTTTATCGGGAATATGATGGGATCGATGCGGTTGAGGCAAAGCGACGAATTTTAATATTAGCGGTTTCGATAATGAGTCACCCTTTTCAGTATTCATTATCTGGGGACTACATGTCCTTGTGGGACTGTTCCAATATTTTGGTCGGGGCGATTAAAAGTATTTTTAAGCTGATAAGGCCTATGATTAAACATGATGATTTTAAACATGCACGTCATGTTTACGCTACTATTATCGAATCATTGGCGAAACCAGCGGTGCTCCAAAGGGATCAATCATGGTTCCCTTGGTTTAATGATAAAGCCGTTCGTCAACGATGGTTACAATCAGTCGCAGACGAATCGTTATTTAAACAACCAAATAGTTGGTTTAAACCAGAATTTTTATTGGCAAGACTATCAGTAAAGGCTCACCAGAATTTACCCGTATCCCCTTTATTGATAAAATTTTTAGATGAGTTCGTCGCGACTTATGCGCAAAATCAAAGCACTGTCCTAAAGGAAGTGAGGGTAAATATTAAGTTTGCAGAACTTCTTTATTTTCAAGAGGGGCCTGTTCGTAAACAATTGCTAGAATATCTAAAACCATATCCTAGTCCTTCAGAACAAAACAAAGATGAATTGAAGGGGCTTTTCTTAAATTATTTGGTTGCTCGTTTATCCTCATTAGGGGTGACATCGAGATCCTGGGATTTGGGTTTTTTTGGTCAATCCACCTCCCATGATAAATTAAGGTTAAAGGGTCTTACAGAGTTTTTAAAGAGTCAAATTTTCGCTTTAAATACAATGGATATTGATGCTTTGAAAAATAGGATCAAAGACATGACGCTGCCGGCCTATGATTCATCTGTTAAATTAAGCATGCAGGATTATTTGCAAGACATGTTAAGTGCTATCGATCCTGTTTATGCCGATGGCTCTAAAAGTCCGTTGCCGGTATTGTGTTCAGAGTTTTTTTCTATTCTTCCCAGTATTTAGGTTTGATCGGTTACTGCGAACCACGAGCGTCAGGGAGTGGAACTTAAAACAGAGCTCTGCTTGTGAACGCAGTATAGCGCTTGAGGGACTATACAAGTTATTTTGTTACAGTCCCTTACCCCTATAGAAAGATATTAGTAACACCCCAGGTACGTCATCCTGAGCGTAGCGAAGGATCTCAACTTGATCATATCCGAGCCATACGCAGGAGATCCTTCACTGCGTTCAGGATGACGTATGCGCATTTTGATGGAATAAAAAACAAATTTATCCACAACCTGTGGAGTTACAGATATTATGCAGTATTAATGATGGCAAGAGGTTCTTTTTTCCGCCAATTGAGCACCAGTGAGGCAAGGACCCCTGCAATGAGCCCCCAGAATGCGGCACCAATTCCTAGCAGGGTGATGCCTGAAGCGGAAACGAGGATCGTAATGAGTGCGGGCTCTCGTTGTGTTTCTTCATCTAAAGCAATTTTCAAGCTATTACCAATCGTGCTTAAGAGCGCTAATCCTGCGATGGCTAGGACAAGCTCGCTGGGAAATGAAAAGAATAGCGTGACAATGGTGGCACCAAAAATACCAATAAACAACCAACATAGACCAGCAAAAACAGTCGCTTTATAGCGATTGTCTGGATTGATGTCAGCTTCCTTGCTGCTGCAGATAGCGGCTGTTATGGCTGCTAAACTGATGGAGTAGCTGCCGAATGGGGCGAGTATAAAATTCGTAATTCCAGTCCAGCTGATGAGAGGCGAAATAGGTGGTTTGAAGCCGGCAGTGTTAAGCACGGCCACACCAGGAACATTTTGTGAGGTCATGGTCACAATAAATAAGGGAATGCCCACACTGATGAGTGTTGGTATAGAAAATACTGGAAAGGTAAAGATGGGATAAGCCAGGGTTAAATGGAGGTTATCTAAATGAAACAACCCTTCAAGTTCAGCAACCAAGATGCCCACTAATAAGACAAATATAATCACGTAACGAGGAAATGCCCGTTTCCCGATGAGGTAGGTTACAAGCATGGCCGCGATCAAAATAAATTGCTGTTGCATGGCAATAAAAATATTCATTCCAAAGTGAATCAGAATGCCTGCTAGCATGGCTGAGGTCAGTGCACGTGGAATGTGAGTAATGGCGCGCTCAAAAATACCGGTGATCCCAGTTAAAATTGTTAAAAATGCGGCGAAGACAAAAGCCCCTGTGGCTTCTGGCATTGAAACACCGGTTAAGCTTGTGACCAATAAGGCTGCCCCTGGTGTTGACCACCCTGTTAAAATAGGCATACGATAATATAGCGAGAGCCCAATACAGGTGCATGCCATGCTCAGTCCGAGTGCAAAAAGCCATGAGCTGATTTCTTCAGGTGAGGCCCCCGCCGTGGTTGCCGCTTGAAATACCAGTACCGCTGAACTGGTAAAGCCAACCATCACGGCAATAAAACCAGCTGCCATGTTAGAAAAAGAGAAATAGTTAAACATAAAAGACCTTTAATTCGTTACGTTGAAAATTGTGCAGATATTTTAACATAATTTTCAAAACGTTGGGGTGAGATTAAATTTTCTTTGACCGCATCGATGATTGCACAGCCTTTTGAGTCGCGATGATTGCAATTTCGAAATTTGCAGTGTGATAAATAAGGCTTAAACTCCCGATACCCTTTGGCAATTTCTCGTGCGGGCATGTGCCATAAACCAAACTCTCTGACGCCTGGGGAGTCAATTAATGCGCCACCCGTAGGGATGTGATAAAGGCATGAACTACTGGTGGTATGGCATCCTAGGTGGGTCCGTTCCGAAATGGCGGCTGTTTGTATGTTGAGCTCAAGAGGTAATATACGAGAGATTAGGGATGATTTTCCAACACCAGATTGTCCAACAAAAACGCTTGTTTGGTGATCGAGGGTGCATTGTAGGTTTTGATAGCCTACATTTGTATCCTTACTGGTGTATATAATGGGATAGCCTAATTGTTCATAGCGTTGGAGTTGTTGTTGTAATGTATCAACGCATAAATCAATTTTATTTAATACAATACAGGCCTGAATAGTTAAGAATTCTGCCATGACTAAATAACTGTCTAATAAGGCCCAAGAAATGTCAGGTTTTGGCGCAACCACTATCATGACCTGACTAATATTCGCTGCAACCGGTTTTAATTGACCCCGTTTATCAGGACGACCAAGTACAGACTGGCGAGGATAGCAGCTCACCACGACGCCTTGGCGGTCTCCTTCTTGCTGCCAGATAACGCGGTCACCTGCGACCAATGATGTGATATTGGGGCGAATAGAGCAATGGATGCGCATCCCTTCTAGGGACTCAACGATGGCATGACGACTAAAGCGTCTGATGATTAACCCATCGGCTGTTGCCGTATTATTGTTTATTTCAGTCGGTTGGCGGTAATGTTGTTGTTTTCTTTCTATACGCGCGGACTGTTGATGACTTATTCTTCTCTTACTCATGGGTAAGGATTATACTATAATATCCAGCAGACGCCCATTAATTTATGGACAAGACGGCATGAGTTTTTTTTCATACGATACTGCGCGCGGTATATCTAGTCCAATGTCCAATAGGAAACCATGAACGTTTATTTGGTGGGGGGTGCTGTTCGCGACAGACTATTAGGTTATCCCGTGAAAGAGCGGGATTGGGTTGTGGTCGGCGCGAACCCTCAGACCTTGTTAAAACAAGGTTATCAGCAGGTTGGACGAGATTTCCCAGTATTTTTGCACCCCACTACACGCGAAGAGTATGCGCTCGCCCGAACCGAGCGTAAAATGGGTACGGGATATTATGGATTTGTTTGCGATTTTAATCCTAAGGTTAGCTTAGCGGAAGATTTGGCGCGCCGAGATCTGACGATAAATGCCATGGCAATGGATGCAGAGGGGAATTTAATTGATCCTTACCATGGTCAGGATGATTTAAAAAATAGAATATTGCGGCATGTCTCGGAAGCTTTTATTGAGGATCCCGTTCGGGTATTACGTGTGGCACGCTTTGCCGCACGCTACCATCATTTAGGGTTTAAATTGGCTGATGAAACCCGTGCGCTCATGTATGCGATGGTAAAACGGGGTGAGTTGGTTCATTTGGTTGCTGAGCGTGTTTGGCAAGAGTGCCAAAAGAGCCTGCAGGAAAGAAATCCCGAAGTATTTATTACCACCCTCAGATGGTGTGGTGCACTGAAGGTTGTTTTACCTGAAATAGAGGCATTATTTGGTGTCCCGAATACCCATCATTATCATCCAGAAATTGACAGTGGTATTCACACGTTGATGGTATTGCAGGCGGCTGTTGTCTTATCGGATGATCCCATCATTCGTTTTGCAGCATTGGTGCATGATCTAGGAAAGGCCTGTACGCCAATGGAGGAATGGCCCTCGCACCATGGTCATGAAGAGCGCGGTGTTTTTGTGATTGAAAGCTTATGTCAACGATTGCGGATCCCTGCAGATTATCGTAACCTCGCGGTCATGGTGTCGCGGGCTCATTTAAATATACATCGCTTGTTCGAACTACGACCCACTACCATTGTTAAGCTCCTTGAACAAACAGATGCCTTTCGACGACCTGGCCGTTTTCTTCAGCTATTAATCGTCTGCCAGGCTGATGCTTTTGGAACAGGGCGGACCATTGAATACCCACAGGCACAGTACTGGCGTGTTTTATTGGAAGATTGTGCAAAAATCAATGCTAAAACTTTGATAGCCCAGGGGCATCAGGGTGAGGCTATTGCTTTGGGATTGCATCAACTAAGAGTTGCTTGTGTTGAGCGGACTATAAAATTATGGAAGAAAGTATGAAAAATAATCAGAATTTAATTTGGATCGATTTAGAAATGACCGGTCTATTACCAGAAAGTGATCGCATTATTGAAATGGCAACCGTGATTACTGATTCAAAATTGAATCTTCTTGCTGAAGGTCCAGTATTTGCTATTCATCAAGAGGAGACATGCATTGCAGGGATGGATGCTTGGAATACCCGTCAGCATAATCAATCGGGATTGGTCACGCGCGTCCGTGAGAGTAGTGTGACTGAAGCTGAGGCTGAAAAAGCAACGCTTCAATTTTTGGAGCAATATGTGGATAAGGGCAAATCACCCATGTGTGGTAATACGATTTGCCAAGATAGGCGATTTTTGTGTCATTACATGAAAGATCTAGCCAATTTTTTTCACTATCGTAATTTAGATGTGAGCACCCTAAAGGAACTTGCCATCCGCTGGCGTCCCCAATTATTGAGTGGGGTGGTCAAGCAGTCTAAACATTTGGCATTAGATGATATTAAGGACTCAATAGACGAGCTTATCTATTATCGCCAACATTTTATTAAGTTAGAGGGTTCATCATGATAGAACGTGAACAATTAGAATTACCCCTTGGGAAAGACAATTTATTACTGCATTCTTGTTGCGCACCTTGTTCTGGTGAAGTTATGGAGGCTCTTGTGGCATCCAAGATTAATTTTTCCATTTTTTTCTATAATCCCAATATTCACCCGATACAAGAATATGAGATTAGAAAACAGGAAAACATTAGTTTTGCAAAGCTGCATCATATCCCTTTTATCGATGCAGATTATGACAAGGATCTTTGGTTTGAACGCGTGAAGGGGCTCGAGTGGGAGCCTGAACGAGGCCTCCGTTGTACCGCTTGTTTTGATATGCGTTTCGAAAGGACGGCACTTTATGCACATGAGCATGGTTTTTCTGTTATTTGTAGTTCATTGGGGATCTCCCGATGGAAGGATATGAATCAAATTAATACTTCAGGCATTCGTGCTGCCAGTCGGTACCCCGATATGGAATATTGGACCTACAATTGGCGAAAAAATGGGGGGGCTGAGCGGATGTATACCATTGCCAAGCGGGAAAATTTTTATAAGCAAGAGTATTGTGGTTGTGTGTATTCCTTACGGGATACGAATGATTGGCGGAAAAAAAATGAGCGGGACCGCATTAAGATAGGGATTAATTATTATGGCAAGGATGAAGAAAACCGTTGATATTTGAAGGAAATCGCATGTTAAAGATTACGGATACCGTATCGATTCGAATGTCAGAGATTGAGTTGAACCCCATTCGTGCAGAAGGGGCAGGTGGACAACATGTAAATAAAGTTTCCACGGCAATTCATCTTCGATTTAATATTGTAAAATCATCCTTGCCTTCTGAATACAAAAAAAGATTGCAATCATTAAAAGATTACCGAATGACCGCAGACGGTATCATTATTATCAAAGCACAACGTTACCGAAGTCAGGAACAAAATAAGGCCGATGCGCTTCAACGATTAGCACGCCTTCTTAAAAAAGTGAGTGTGGTGCCTTTGCGTCGGAAAAAAACAAAGCCGTCCAAACAATCGATAAAGAAAAGGCTTGATAGTAAAACACAGCGGGGCAAGTTAAAAAAACTTCGCCAAGAGGTGCATTAGTGCTATTGGTTTTGAGTGGCTATTAGTAAACCTTGCTGATAAGCAGTACATGCCCCAGTCGGATCATTCAGTTGTTCAAGTAATCTGCCTAGTTCCATAAATGCGCTTGGTGTTGCACCAAACTCGATGCTCTGTTCGAAATAAAGTTTGGCTTTACCCCATAAATGTTGCGCATTACATAGGGTGCCTAAGCATAACAATAATGCAGGCGAGTGGGGGTGGGTCTTTAATAGGGATTCAGCAAATGCCAGTTGATAATTATCCCCTTTGATTTGACCATAAATACTTATCAATTCTTCATTAAAGGCCTTACTGAGACAGCGTCGGACGAGGGACTCAGCACTTTTATCGTCTTTCTTGCTTAATAAATAGCGGCTGTATTGTGCTACCAAGACCGAATTGTTGGCCAAATTTTTAGGGAGTTCTGCAATAAAATTTACCAGCACTTCGGCTTGATCCTGTTTGATGAGGTCGATCATTGCCTGTAAATAAGTTTGCTGTTGGAGCCTACGATAGGTGTTTTCTTCGATCACCTTGTGACGTTTTAACAGAGGTAAAAGATTGATGAGTTGAGGCCAATCTTTTACTTCTTCATACAATTGCATTAATAATTTTAAAACATAAGGGTGATGGGGCGCTAAATCTTGTAAATGTCTTAATGTGGCCAGCGCTTGCTCCCATTGTCGGTTAGCCAGTTGTAATTGGGCTTGTGTTAATTCAACCGCTATTTTTGCTTCTGGCATGGATTGTTGTGCTTCGCGTAAATAATCATCACGTAGTTTGTTATCCCCTGTCTCTTGGGCTGCACGCGCTGCTGTGAGGTAGTTGAGCAAAGGGGTTTCGGTGTCTGGTAATGCTTTGATGAGATGCTTTCTGGCCTCCAGCCAATGCCCCTCACTGAATTCAATTAAACCCCGACGAGTGGTGGCTTGTGCTTTTTGGATTCGTCGCTTTGTGAGCCAGTTATGAAAGCCCAGGGGAATATGGATTGTCCAATGCAATAATAATAAAAAAGTATGCAATATGAAAAAAATTAGTATTAAGCCAATGAGCGTAATGCAGAGGGTTGTTTCAATGGTCCAATGGTGAAAGGCAATCAGTACATAACCTGGATCATGTTTTAAATAAACCCCTACCCAGACAGAGGTCAATAACAGCAGAAAAAGCAAAATAACGCGTATCATTATGAATTTTCTCCTGTAGGCGTCGATTGTTCTGTACTTTTTGTCTCAATTAATTGGTTCAAAAGGCTTAGCGATTCATCTAGCAAGGGTTTGGGTTGTATTAGGTGTGTTTGCTGCAAAGTTTTTAGTTGGCGTGTGACGAGATTCATTGTGCTGGTATTGGGCTCAAATGTTTGATTAATTTCTTGAAGTGCTTGGGTTAAAGCGCGTTGATAGACGGCTTCATGATGCTGGAGGATAGCCCATTGTGCTTGTTGAAGGTTTAACAGGATGCTGTTGTGTAACATGGATTCATAGGCAGGCGAGGGCAAGGGGTGAATCGTTTCATCATGGCGGTGGATTACAACCAATGTCTGCAGTAAACCGAGACTTTCTTTTAAGTATTTTCGCCACGCTGAAGGGTTAGACTCATTGGTTGGGGTGGTATTAGGACCTAGAGAGACCACTACTGGTTTAAGGGGTAACTTGATGATTAGATTTTCTATGGCATCGATTTGACTGAGCAAGCCCGCGATATCTATTGATGGAATGCTTTGCAGTTGAGCGATTTCTTTGGTGATGGCTTGTCTCACGCTAAAAGACGATTCATCTTGTAGGCTTGCTAATAATCTATTGGCCTGTTGTAGGAGCGCTATCGTTGTCGCTGAATTATCACTCCAATGTGCATTGATCTGTGCCAATTCAAGACAGTATCGTGCTTTGAGTAGAACCCAGTCTTTGGATAGATATAGGCTTTGTTTTAGTGTCACTTGTACTTGTTGTTTGAGCGCATCTAATTCATTTTTTAAGGACGTTTCGGATTGTTTGGCGAGTAGTTCCGTGGTCTCCAACCGTTTTTTTGCATCCAGCTGGTCTGCTTTGAGCGAGTCGACTTGAATGAGTAGTGTTTTTATTTCTGCTGTTGTTTTTTGGTTTAATTGTTGATTGGTGTAGATTGAGTAGACAGCACCGCTGATGGCGATGAGCGCAATGAGTAAGGTTGTCACAGGGGGGTGTTTTCTAGACTGCGAGGAGCGATCATTTGGCAGGGGAGGGCACATTGTTTGGGCCTGCGTTTTGTGAACTGGTGAGGGTGTTTTAGCATCATTGCTACGGGTCATGACATCATCCTTTTTTGTAATGTTCGAGCGCATCCAGTATCGCATCATAACGGCTGACGATGACCTTTTGCATCCCAAATTGAGCGGCTACTTCAGCCAAACGATGGCTGATAACTAAACAAGGCATTTGACGAAGCCACGCATGGGCATCAACGCCGAGTAATAAAAATAAATTCTGTATTGCCTCCTGGCTTGTAAACAGAATCACATCCACACGATCATCATGCCATACGGCACGAAGATCATGTGCGGCGTTTTGGGGTAAACAGCGACGATATACCGTTAAAGACACCAAATTCGCCCCACGATTTATCAAGGTATGGGCAATGTTCATTCTTCCACCTTCTCCCTTGATTAACAAGATCGTTTGATGTTTTACTTCCTGGAATACATCCAGTTGTAATAGATGCTCACTGTCTGCAATCAGGGGGATGTGACAGGCTGCTATTCCCCAATGTTCTAGTGCTTTAGCACTGGCATGGCCTATGGTTGTGGTTTGTATCGTATTGGACCATGGCAATTGGCTTTGTTCTAAGGCTTTATAAAAATAATTGACAGCATTTGCACTGATAAAAATAACCTGATCAACAAGCGCTAATTTAGGCAATGCACTGATCCAGTCGTCAGTTGTGGGTTCAATGGCAATGGCTGGTACATCAATTGATAGGCCCCCTGCATGAGCAATTGCTGCACTTAAGTTTTGGCCCTGTTCCCATGGACGTGTGTTAAGGACGCGCAAGCCTTGTAATTTATTCTGGTGGTCTTTCATGATAGGGCTGCTGCCAAGAGATCATCGGCCCCACTGGCTAATAATGCAATAGCACATTGTTCGGCTATTTGGATTGCTTCTTGTGGATGCCCATGCTGGCTATTGCTGATCACAATCTTGCCATCGAGGCTTGCTATTTTGGCTTGTAATAACAGCTGTGAATGGGCTGATAGTGTGCAATATACGGCAAGAGGAACATGACAGTTGCCGCCTAGGCGTGCATTCACATATCGCTCCGTGTTGACACAAAGGGCTGAAATGGGATCATTTAATGGGGCGATGTATTGTTTTAAGCGTTCGTCGTCCATGCGACACTCTATCCCTAAGGCCCCTTGCCCACAGGCTGGTAGCATGATGTTGGTGGGTAGTATTTCTGTAATGCTTGCATGCATTGACAAGCGCCAAAGTCCTGCAACGGCTAATACAATGGCATCATATTCACCTGAATTGAGTTTGGCAAGTCGTGTTTGTACATTCCCTCGCAGGGTTTTAACTTGTAAATCAGGTCGAGCTGCCAGAAGTTGTGATTGGCGACGCAAGCTTGCGGTTCCAATCAGGGCCCCCATGGGGAGATCAGCGAGCTTTTTATTAGTTTCGCTGACTAGCGCATCGAATGGGTTCTCGCGGGTACAGATTGCAGCAAGGCCTAATCCAGTAGGAAATAGGGCAGGAACGTCTTTCATGGAGTGAACGGCCAGATCGGCGCGGTTGTCGAGCAGGGCATCCTCTAACTCTTTAACGAAGAGTCCTTTTCCTCCTGTTGCAGATAATGGCGTACTGAGAAATTTATCGCCAGAGGTGACCATGGGGATTAACTCAATGTGTAGGGCCGGCCAGTATTGCAAGAGTTTTTCTCGAACGTGATGGGCTTGCCATAAGGCCAGTGGACTTTTACGTGTAGCAATGCGTAGTATTGTTTTAGTCATGAATAACGAAGGATAGGTTTTAAAACGTTGATGATAACATGTCTATCTTTTTTGAATAGTGACGAGGGTCGTGCTATTTTATAACTCGGTGCACATGCTCAGGAGGAGCTATGCAAGAATTTTTGACCCCCACCTGCTATTTTCCAAGTACGGTATTATTTATTGATGATGGGCATGATTTTCTATTAAACTTTGTTTTGCATCTTGATGAAGGATTGGCTTATCGTCTTTTTGATGAGCCTCAAGCCGCATTAGAGCATATTCATAACAAACGTTGTGAATTAGAGCGCGGTAGTTCGCCTAGTTGGAGCGGATATACCCAGGCTAAACAGTGTCCTCTGACTCATCAAACGATGAATCCAGCATTGGCCGCAATGCATATAGAAATTTATAATCGATATCGTTTTTCTGAGATTTCCGTTGTGGTGGTGGATGGTGCGATGCCCTTGATGGATGGCCTGGCCTTTTGCAGTCGGATAGAAAATACAAATATTAAAAAAATTCTATTGATCAACGTATCCGATGAAAAATTAGCCGTGATGGCCCGTCAAGAGGGTTTGATTGATAGGTATATTAAAAAAACTGATAGTAATGCAGCGGAGCAAATCAGACAGGCCATTGATGAGTTGCAATTACAGTATTTTAAAATCATGTCGGGGATGATCTGTCGCTTGTTAGCATTGGTACCCCCTAATTGTTTACATGACAAGGTATTTTCAGAGTTTTTTCTCAAATTTCGAGAGGAACATGGGATTACTGAATACTACTTGGTTGATACTTCTGGGAGTTTTCTTCTCCTGGATGAGGATGCGAACATCAGTTTTTTGATTGTTAAAAATGAGGCGGATATTCAGTTGTATCGGGAGTTGGCTGAGAAAAGAGGGATTTGTGGTGAGGTTCTTAAGGAAATTAATCAAGGTGAAAAAATCCCTGGATTTTGGGAAACCTCGGCCGCTATCCAGCCATTGAATAATGGATTAGAACATTTTGTGTCTGCTAGCCGAATTGTTGCGGATCAAATCTATTATTATGCCCATTTGAATGGCAATGCATTGTTTGATGTTCGCCAGCAAAAGATACTTTCTTATCACCGTTATTTGGAGGAGTTGGACGCAGAAATGTTTATATCAAGCTTTTCCACTCTCTAATGGTTTGGGGCTCGGATAATAATTGGCTGTTAGTCGGCGTTGATGAGCAGGGTTTAAATAATCGAGCGCTTGGTGCTTCTTTAGCCCAAGGGGATATTGATGGTTGTAAATGACTTCTTAGTTTTTTTGCCATTAGATTAATTTCTTGGCTGGCTCCTGTGAACGCATGACAAATATATCGTGTGTCATAGGATATCCAGTTGTGCTTATCATTCTTATAGTAAGGCGGAGTGCTAAGGTTTTCTCGATTGATGGGGTGCTTGTTGGAACGAAGGATGCATTCTTTTAAACTGGATTTATCAAACAGATTTGCCATTGCAGGAACAGGGAGCCATTGGTTCCCGTCGCGATATTGCTTCAGCAGAAGTATGGGCTCCTCTAGTTCCTTTGAAGGGATTAGTGTAATCGGGCAGATATCTTCAGTTAATCTATTTTTGATATCGCGATATTGTTCAAGCGCATTCGCTAGCGACGTTATTTTTTCCAAAGCTTGAATCTCGACATCGGTTAACGATTCATCCTTAATGACAATGACAGTGTTTGGAAGCAGTAGCCTATCAAATAGATTTTTATGCTCGATTTCTTCGATATTTTTGGCTAACTGATTAACAACATAAAATTCATTGTTTGGCTCTACAAAAACATTGAACGTATCTTCAAAATCATTTGAAGGATTTAGAATGACACTGAGAATATCCTTATAATTAAGCCTAACGAGTTCAGTGAGGAGTGAACTGATTGAAACAACGTTACAATGCCATAAATTATAAGTTTGGTACACTTCCTTTAGGGTTTGTCTCAACGTGATAAAGCAAATAATGGGGATGAGGATCGATAAAGCAATCACGCCTTTAATCGTGGCTTGGAAGGCGTGGTTTAATTCAATGAACGCGTTACTGAAATCTAATCGCAGCATGGTTTTTAGCATGTTCCAAGCATCGACTAACTTGAGTATTAAAAATTGGATTAATTGACCCGCGATAATCACCGTCATTCGCAGTAAGGTCGTTGCTAGGGTTAGTAACAGGAATAACGTAAAAAACAAAATCAGCTGGGTTATCCATCGCATTGAAAAAAAAGTAGCGCGTAGTATGTTAACCATAAGACACCGTTCACTGTTCGTCGATAAAAAAGGCAGTTTATGTTTTTTTCTCTCTATACGCAAATTTGTTTCTATACTGCGCGCTGTCACAATATAACGATATTTTCTTTAATTGAGAATGATTCTCGATATCATTTGTGTTATACTTTAGTTTTCTTACCTGTTCAGTTTGATGCGATGATAAAAATCACAGAATTTGTGCAAGGCGACCACCTACGTTTGGTTGATTTTGGCCAAACTGAGGTGCTTTACCGACGGAGACTACTCTCGTTAGGAATAACGCGCGGCGTTTTGATTGATGTGGTGCGCGTCGCACCTTTGGGTTGTCCTGTGCAAATTGAGGTTCGTGGTACCGCACTGACCTTACGTAAAGCCGAAGCTTGTCATCTTCAATGGGAGCGTGTATGACTCAGCTGATGTTGGTGGGTAATCCCAATTGCGGTAAAACCACCTTGTTTAATGCCTTGACAGGGGATAATCAGCGGGTGGGGAATTGGCCAGGGGTTACGGTTGAGAAAAAAACAGGTCAATTCACCTTAGGCGCTGAGCTCATTCATGTAACCGATTTACCTGGCATATACACCCTCGTTTCATCAAAGGAAGGCTCCAGTCAAGATGAGCAAATTGCAGCAGAGGCTGTGGCTTATGGTGAGGTTTGCCGGTTCATCAATGTGATTGATGCCTGTCATTTGGAACGGCATTTATATTTGACCAGCCAATTGTTGGAGTTGGGAAAGCCTGTGATTATTGTGCTGAATATGACAGATCTCGCAGCCGAGCGGGGCATTCATATTGATACAGCAGCTTTATCAGCCGAACTGAAGTGCCCTGTGGTGGCATTACAGGCCCATCGACAGATAGGGCTGAAAGCGTTGCATCAAGTGCTATTGGCTCCAATCGATAGCACTGTTATAGATGCCCTACCTTTACCTGAGGCCATTCTTGATGGGTTGGTCGCCACGGAACATCGACTCCTTTCTCATGGGTTCAATCCTCGTCTTGCCTTCTACTTGGCTCGGCGTGTCTTGGAGGGAGATACCTTATTAGTTAAAGCATCAGTGCTTGAGGGCATGCTCCCTCCTGTCGATGCTGATTTGCTGATTGCTGATGCACGCTATGCGCGAGTGCATCAAGTGGTAGAGGCTGTGCAGAAAAAACGTTCAGATGCCAGTGAGTATTTTACGGCTAAGCTTGATTGCATTGTTTTGCATCGGTTTTGGGCCTTGCCTATTTTTTTATGTATGATGTATTTGATGTTTTTGTTTGCTATTAATTTGGGTGGTGCATTCCAGGACTTTTTTGCGATCAGTACCGATGCTATTTTTGTTCAGGGAAGTGCCGCCGTGTTGCAGTGGCTTCATGCACCCAATTGGTTGATTGCTTTGCTGGCCAATGGGGTTGGGAAAGGAATTAATACAACATTGACTTTTATTCCAGTGATTGCGTCCATGTTTTTCTTTTTGTCATTATTGGAATCATCGGGTTATATGGCCCGTGCGGCATTTGTGGTGGATCGTGTCATGCGCTTACTGGGATTACCTGGGAAATCCTTCGTCCCGATGATTGTGGGTTTTGGTTGTAATGTGCCTGCAATCATGGCGGCTCGCACCTTGGATTCAGAACAGGATAGGTTGTTGACGGTGCTGATGAGTCCTTTTATGTCATGTAGTGCGCGTTTGGCGATTTATGCCATCTTTGTGGCGGCCTTTTTCCCGGTTGGTGGGCAAAATATTGTATTTTCACTGTATTTGATAGGGATCGGCATGGCTGTTTTGACGGGGTTTCTATTGCGGAAAACCCTGTTTCGGGGGCCTGCGTCGCCTCTTATTTTGGAGTTACCGGCTTATCACCGACCTTCCTTGCGTTGTTTATTCAAAGACACCTTGCGGCGATTGCATTATTTTTTGTTGCGCGCGGGTAAATTAATTATTCCGGTTTGTGTTGTTCTTGGTGGCTTAAATGCCATAACCATTCAGGGTGGGATCAGCATGACGGATGCAAGCAGCGAATCTGTTTTATCTTTAATAGGCCAATGCTTAACGCCTATTTTTTCACCCATGGGATTACATGCAGATAACTGGCCGGCCACCGTGGGTTTGCTCTCAGGCATGTTGGCCAAAGAAGTGGTCGTTGGGTCTTTAAATACTTTATATGCTGAGATGGGGCACCTTGGAGAAGGTGTTTCAACGGGTTTTGATGTTTTGAGTTCCCTTCATGCGGCGCTGCTTTCAATTCCAGAACATCTTTCAGCGCTGAGTGGTGCCTTCATGAATCCGCTGCTTGCCAATGCGCCGAATACGGGGCTCATGCCATCCGTTTCAAGTGTGATGTTCCGCCATTTTGATGGACAGGTCGGGGCTTATGCCTATTTATTATTTATTTTGTTGTATATTCCTTGTGTCTCTACAATGGCGGCTATTCGACAAGAAGCCAGTCGGAAATTGATGTGGTTTTCCATTGCATGGTCTTTGCTGGTGGCCTATTTTGCCGCCGTTTTGTTTTATCAGCTGGCGACTTTCATGAGGCATCCACAGCAATCACTGGTTTGGGTGTTCGGTGCGTTGGGCCTTGTCACATTGGCGATAATGAGCCTTCGTGTTGGGCTAAAGACTCGTGGAGGAAAAAATGCTCTTACAACTGCGTGATTTTATTCATGAACAGCAGGTGGTCAGTACACAGCAACTTTCTCGAGCCTTTCATGTTGAAGCGCAGGCCTTGCAACCCATGTTGGATATATGGGTTCAAAGAGGTGTGATTCGGCAATGCCATGAAAAAACGGCCTGCCAAAGTAGTTGTTTTCGCAACGACTGTAAAACACTTGTGTTTTACCAGTTTATCGTTTGATCAAATTAGGCTAAGCTTATAGGATGAGGCAAATCATTGAGTGAAGCACAATGGATCATCTAGAAGGTATCTCTGAAGAAAATATAATAGAGTTCATGGAAGAGCAGCGTCAACAGCTCTTAGTGAGTGATCCCCTGATGCTGGTAGAAAAAGTATATCAACTATGGTGGCATTGGGCTGATTTCCATCTATTTATTATCACGCCCAGTATCGATGTGATAGCGCCTCCCCTTATGATTCTTCCTGCACCTTTAACAGATACTGAGGGAGTTGAGTTTGTCTATCCTATCCAAGACAGAGGGTATTGTCTTTCCACTTCCAAAGCGTCAGACATGTATTCGGGTGGCATGTCGATGTGTAAACTGCATTACACCATTGAAAAAATGATCTTTCTTTTGGTTGAACGATTGAAGACGGGTGGGGTGAGCAGTGAAACAGAGGTTCAAATTGCTTTTGGTGGCCATGAACTGGCTCAACGCAAGGCATTTGAAATTATTATTAATCTTCATTACAACGTGGTAGTGACGAATTTTGATCCGGGCACTTGGGGTGAGCATTATTTACAAACAGTGAAACGTTTGGCAGATAAGGGTTATGGTTATCCAGCAGAGGCGCCTCGTGATAGTTTCCGTCAGTCACATACCCCCAAATCAATGAGTAAAAGTTAGAAGGCTGCATTGTAACTTTTACACTCCCTAACGTTCGTGGCTCGGATTCCGAGCCCTCATTTAAATCAATTTAATGCAATTGTCCTGTGATTTATAGTTTCTAAACTTTGCGCGGAAAAAACAGAGTGGTATACTCTAGAGGTTCGCAGTGAAGAATCAGTTATATATATCCTATTTTCTAATGAGGGACAACTATAGTGAATCACAAAAGACCCGTCAATCTTGATTTGGGTAGCTTGAAGTACCCTCCCATGGCAATCGTCTCGATTTTGCATCGAATGTCAGGGCTTGTTCTATTTATATTATTGCCGATGATGCTTTATTTTCTTCATCTGTCCTTGCTGTCGGCCGAATCGTTCAGCATGCTGCAATCAATGTTGGCCTGTTCTTATAATAAATTTTTATTATGGGTATTTGGTTCAGCCTTAATTTATCATGTGATGGCGGGTATTCGCCATATACTGATGGATTTAAGCTTTGGTGAGCAACTTAAGGCTGGTCGGCAAAGTGCTGTTGCAGTCATTTTTTTTAGTGTTATTTTGATGATTCTTCTAGGAGTCTGGCTATGGTGACTGATGTAACAAGCCTCACGGGCAATGGGTTGAAGGATTGGTTAATTCAGCGGGTTACAGCGGTTTATTTTGCGGGTTATTCCTTGTTTTTATTTGGGTTTTTGCTTCTTCATCCGCAATTGGTCTATAGTCAGTGGCAGGCTTTATTTCATTGTCCCTATTTTCAAGTGGCCAGTGTTATTGCTTTATTAACCTTGTTGTTGCATGCGTGGATTGGGATATGGACGGTGACAACAGATTATATTAAATGCACGGTTATTCGCTTGTCGGTTCAACTCCTTGTTGCCTTGTTTTTGTTGGGGCAATTTATCTGGGGCTTAATGATTGTTTGGGGACAATGACAATGGCATTTGCACGCAATGAGTTTGATGCAGTAATTATTGGTGCGGGGGGTGCTGGGATGCGCGCCTCATTACAATTGGCTAATTCGGGTTTAAAGGTTGCCTTGTTGTCAAAGGTTTTTCCTACCCGCTCACACACGGTTTCAGCACAGGGCGGAATTACCACAGCCTTAGGCAATGCCCATGAAGATGATTGGCGTTGGCATATGTATGATACCGTTAAGGGCGCAGATTATATCGGCGATCAAGATTGTATTGAATATCTGTGTAAAACAGGTCCTGAAGTGGTTTATGAATTAGAGCACATGGGCTTGCCCTTTTCGCGCATGGACAATGGTAAAATTTATCAGCGTCAATTTGGAGGTCAATCCCAACATTTTGGGGGTGAGCAAGCAGCACGCACCTGTGCCGCCGCAGACCGAACTGGGCATGCCTTGTTACATACACTCTACCAACAGAATTTAAAGGCAAAAACGCATGTCTTTAGTGAATGGTTGGCGCTGGATTTTGTGAAGGATGCCAAAGATAGAATCGCAGGTGTTACAGCCCTTTGCATTGAAACCGGCGAACTGGTTTTTTTTCAAGCGAGAATTTGTATTTTAGCCACAGGGGGCGCGGGTCGTATTTTTCAATCAACCACCAATGCTTATATCAATACCGGTGATGGCTTTGGCATGGCATTGCGTGCAGGCATTCCATTACAAGACATGGAAATGTGGCAATTTCATCCAACAGGCATTGCTGGTGCAGGGACGCTTGTGACGGAAGGCTGTCGGGGTGAGGGTGCTTATTTGATTAATAAAGACGGTGAACGCTTTATGGAGCGATATGCACCGCATGTGAAAGATTTAGCTTCACGCGATGTTGTGGCAAGAGCGATTGCATTGGAGCTTCGTGCGGGCAAAGGCTTTGATCCCAAGGGCATTGATCATGTTAAATTAAAATTGGATCACTTGGGCGCTGATTTGATTAAATCACGCTTGCCGGGCATTCGAGAGCTTTCCATGAAATTTGCAGGCGTTGATCCCATCATTGAGCCAATTCCTGTGGTGCCCACCTGTCATTATACGATGGGGGGAATTCCTACAAATATCCATAGTCAAGTCCTCACCAAAAGTCATGGGAAAGAGGCCATTGTTGAAGGTCTTTATGCGGTGGGCGAATGTGCTTGTGTTTCTGTTCATGGCGCAAATCGTCTGGGTGGGAATTCGCTGCTCGATCTCGTGGTATTTGGCCGGGCAGCGGGTCTGCATGTGGAGCATTTATGGCAGTCCAATCAATTGCCTGAGATGGCCTATGCGACAGAAGATGATGTGGCGCTGTCATTGGCACGCTATCAACGTTGGGAAACATCAAAAGATGGTGAAAACCCAGCTGTGATTTATGATGAGATGCAACGGGTGATGCAGGAAGATTTTGGTGTCTTTCGTACAGGCGACATCATGGAGAAAGGCTTGTTACGCTTGCAAGCATTACGTGAGCGATTGGCAAGCGCACAGTTGTTGGATAAAAGTGGGGTATTTAATACAGAGCGCGTGAGTGCATTGGAATTAGATAATCTCATGGCGACAGCCTATGCGACAGCCCAATCAGCCCTTGCTCGCACTGAAAGCCGTGGCGCGCACAGTCGAGAAGATTTTCCAAAGCGGGACGATGCCAAGTGGATCAAGCATACCTTGTATTTTGGGCAGGATGATTCAATTGATTTTCGTCCGGTGAATATAAAGCCTAAATTTGTAGAGCCATTTGAGCCCAAAGAACGCGTTTATTAGTGAGGACATGCTATGGCCGATATTAGAACGATTCAGTTTTCAATCTACCGTTATAATCCAACGGTTGATGCTAAACCTTATATGAAAGCATATGAGTTGACGATTCAAAAGAAAAGTGACCCGATGTTGCTGACGCTGCTTGAGCGTTTAAAAGCTGAGCAAGATGCGACGATTTCTTATCGTCGCTCTTGTCGTGAGGGCGTGTGCGGATCTGATGGAATGAACATCAATGGCGCAAATGGATTGGCCTGTATTACGCCTCTCTCACAATTAAAAACAGATAAAATTATCATACGGCCATTGCCCGGATTTCCTGTGATTCGTGATCTCGTGGTTGACATGTCACAATTTTATCAACAATACGAGCGCATTGAGCCTTATTTGCAAAATGATAGCGTCGCACCCGCACAGGAGCGCTTGCAATCGCCCGAAGAGCGTGCCCAACTCGATGGTTTATATGAATGTATTTTATGTGCTTGTTGCTCTAGTGCCTGCCCCTCCTATTGGTGGAACCCTGATAAATTTGTAGGACCCGCTGGTTTGTTACAGGCGCGACGCTTTTTAGCAGATAGTCGTGATACAGCAACTCAGCATCGATTGGGTCAATTGCAAGATCCTTTCAGTGTGTTTCGTTGCCGGTCTATTATGAATTGTGTGACAGTTTGTCCAAAGGGACTTAATCCCACAGAAGCCATTGGAAAAATACGCCAACAAATGTTAACTCAGCAAACCTGAGATGATTTTCCCGGAGAGAAAGTGAATGAGTAGTAATCTACAAAACGAATGGGCCACCGCTTATTTATCAGGTGGAAGCATGGCTTATGTTGATGGATTGTATGAGGATTATTTAACTGATCCCCATTCGGTGCCTGATGATTGGCAGGCCGTTTTTAAGGCATTACCGCAGGTTAATGACCAGAAAACAGATGTTTCGCATCGTGATATTCGTGACTATTTTTTGCAAAATGTAGATAAAAAATCAGTGCAAGTACTTAGCTCAGATGTGAAACAAGCCGAAGTGTCCAACCTCATCAATGCCTATCGCATGCTGGGACATCATGCAGCCCGACTGGATCCTTTGGATATTTTAGAGCGTAAGCCTGTCCCAGCATTGTCGTTATCCTACCATCATTTATCCGATGCAGAATTGTCTCAAGTCTTTTATGCGGGGAAAACCTTTAGCAAAGAATACATGAGCTTGCGTGAGATTTGCAAGGTCTTAGAGGATACCTATTGTGGCAGTATTGGCATTGAATACATGCACATTGCAGAAGATGCAGAAATTCAGTGGTTGCAACAAAAATTAGAGTCGGTTAGTGGTCGGCCCCTCTTCAGCGCGAATCAACGGCGTCAAATGCTTACAGAACTGATTGCGGCTGATGGCCTTGAACGGTACTTGGCTACGCGTTATGTGGGGCAAAAACGGTTTTCACTGGAAGGTGGCGATGCGTTGGTTCCCATGATGAAAGCCATCATCCGAATGGGTGGTGAATCGCAGGTTAAGGAAATAGTGATTGGCATGGCGCACCGGGGGCGTTTAAATGTGCTGGTGAATGTTCTAGGAAAAGAGCCCAACCAGTTATTTCAGGAATTTGAAGGAAAGACCCAATCTGAGCGGACCGGTGATGTGAAATACCACCTAGGGTTTTCATCCAATGTGAAGATTGAGTCGGGCGATATCGTGCACGTGGCTCTTGCCTTCAATCCATCACATTTGGAAATTATAGGTCCTGTGGTGCAAGGATCCGCTCGCTCTCGTCTGCGCAGGCGGAATGATTTAAAGCTAAAAGATGCGGTCTTACCTGTTGTATTGCATGGCGATGCTGCTTTTGCAGGCCAAGGTGTTGTCATGGAAACCTTTAATTTTTCCCAGGCCCGTGGTTATTGCACCGGCGGCACCGTGCATATTGTTATTAATAACCAAATAGGGTTTACGACAAGCAACCCATTGGATGCACGATCTACGCTTTATTGCACCGATGTGGCAAAAATGGTTCAGGCTCCCATTATTCATGTGAATGGGGATGATCCTGAAGCGGTAATATTTGCAACGCAGATTGCATTTGAATTTCGTATGAAATTTAAACGTGATGTGGTGATTGATTTGGTTTGTTATCGTCGGAATGGACACAATGAAGCAGATGAACCTTCGGTTACGCAACCCAAAATGTACCAAAAAATAAAGGCAATGCGGACATTGCGTGAAATTTACGCCGATCAATTGATTGCTGCTGGTTTAATCACGGTTGAACAAGTTGATTTACTGATAGAAGCCTATCGCAATAAACTGGATAACGGGGAGGCCGTAGTCGATACGGTGCATGGTCCCTATAAGGGCCAAATCACCCTGGATTGGACCCCATACATGAATGCAAGCTGGACTGATAAAGTGGATACCCATATCAGTGAGGCAACCCTACAAGCGCTGTCAAACCAGTTACAGATTTTGCCTAAAGGCTTCACACTGCATCCTGTTGTGCAACGGCTGATGGACGACAGAAAAAAAATGGCGCTCGGAGAAATTCCTTTGAACTGGGGGTATGCTGAAACAATCGCCTATGCCAGCTTGTTGCATGAAGGCTATGGTGTGCGCTTATCAGGTCAGGACAGTGGGCGTGGGACCTTTGCTCATCGTCATGCGGTATTGCATGATATGCAAACAGGTGATGAATGCGTCCCATTAGAAGCAACAGCGACCGATCCCATGCGGCCATTTCTAGTCATCGATTCCGTTTTATCAGAGGCAGCAGTCCTTGCATTTGAGTATGGGTATGCGGCATCTGAACCGGCTTCTTTGGTGCTATGGGAGGCACAGTTTGGTGATTTTGCAAATGGTGCTCAAGTGGTGATTGATCAATTTATCAGTTCAGGCGAGCAAAAATGGGGTCGTTTGTGTGGGTTGGTCATGTTACTGCCGCATGGCTATGAAGGTCAGGGTCCAGAACACTCATCGGCACGGTTGGAGCGATACATGCAATTGTGCGCACAACAAAACATCCAGGTCTGCACGCCCACAACGCCGGCACAAATGTTTCATTTATTACGTCGACAACAACTGCGTAAATTTAGAAAACCGCTCATTGTCATGACGCCTAAAAGCTTGTTGCGCCATAAATTGGCTGTTTCAAGCTTAAGTGATTTAACGAGTGGTGCCTTTTATACGGTTATTCCTGAGATTGATGTGCTGGATAGCGATAAAATCACAAGGGTCGTTTTGTGTTGTGGAAAAGTGTACTACGATCTCTTGCAAAAGCGTCGCGATGCAGGATTACATCATGTGGCGATTATTCGTATTGAGCAGTTATATCCATTCCCTAAAAAAGCATTGATCAGGGAATTAGCAAAATATGCTGGCGCTAAACACGTTATTTGGTGTCAAGAAGAGCCACAAAATCAAGGGGTATGGTTTTCTTCACGGCACAATATACAAGATTGCTTGCATTCCGAACAAACCTTACATTATGCCGGCCGTGGTTTTGCGGCAGCCCCTGCTGTGGGTAGTCTTTATTTGCATGCAGAGCAACAACAGGAATTGGTAGAACAAGCATTATTAGATAAATAAAAAGATCAGTCCCTAAATTTTACTTAAAGAAGGTATTAACATGTCAATTGAAGTCAAAGTGCCCGCCTTGCCCGAGTCGGTGGCTGATGCCACGATTGCCACATGGCACAAAAAAATTGGGGATCAAGTAGCCCGTGATGAAAACATCGTCGATTTAGAAACAGATAAGGTCGTGCTTGAAGTCCCATCACCTGCAGAAGGTGTATTAAAGGAGATTTTTTTCAAGGAGGGAGATACGGTGCTTTCGGGTCAATTGATGGCACGTATTGAAGCAGGGCCGGCGGCTCAATCTCTGCCTCAAGGAAAAAATGAGGCGCCTGTTAGTGCCTTGGACGATCAATCAACCAGTCCTGTGGTTAGACGCCTATTGGCTGAAAATGATTTGCAACCCAATCAAATTAAAGGCTCAGGGAAAGAAGGTCGTATTACAAAAGAGGATGTGATCGCATTGATTGAATCAAATCGCGATAAAAAGCCTGCCGGCTTGCTGCCGACAGCTGAAGTTAAAAAAGTGCCAATGGCCTCTGGTGGTGTCCGTGAGGAACGCCGAGTGCCGATGTCTAGGTTGCGAGCCAAAGTAGCTGAGCGTTTATTACAAGCACAACACAATGCGGCCATGCTGACGACCTTTAACGAGGTTAACCTCAAGGCGGTTATGGATTTACGGGCTCAGTATAAGGATAGCTTTGAGAAAAAACATGGGGTTAAACTCGGTTTTATGTCATTTTTTACAAAAGCAGTGGTTGAATCTCTGAAACGATTCCCAGCTGTTAATGCATCAGTGGATGGACAAGATATTATTTATCATGGTTTTTATGATATTGGGATAGCCGTTTCCACAGAACGTGGTCTAGTGGTCCCTGTGATTCGGGATGCGGACGAACGAAGTATGGCCGAAATTGAACAGGCCATCAGTGATGCTGCTACGCGAGCGCGCCTGGGCAAATTGTCCATGGAGGAAATGCAAGGCGGGACATTTACCATTACGAATGGGGGTGTATTTGGTTCTTTGTTGGCAACACCTATCATTAATCCACCCCAAACTGGTATTTTAGGGATGCATAAAATCCAAGATAGGCCCGTTGTAGAAAAGGGTCAAATTGTTATTCGACCGATGATGTATTTGGCTTTGTCCTATGATCATCGCTTGATTGATGGCAAGGATTCCGTTCAATTTTTGGTTAGCGTGAAGGATTTATTAGAGGATCCATCGCGTTTGTTACTTGATGTTTAAAGTGGTTTTGTAACGTTTTTATAAGGTATATAGAATGAATTTACATGAATACCAAGCCAAAAAATTATTTGCAAGTTATGGCTTGCCCACACCAAAAGGTGAAGTGGCCTACAATGTTGAAGATGCACTGCAGGTTGTCGCGCAATTGTCTACTTCACGTTGGGTCGTTAAAGCACAAGTGCATGCTGGGGGTCGAGGCAAGGCGGGTGGGGTGAAATTGCTTTCAACCAAAGAGGAGTTATCAACTTTTGTTCAATCCTTGCTGGGCACTCGTTTGGTCACTTATCAGACCGATTCACACGGACAACCTGTTCATGCAGTTCTTGTTGAAGAAACCAGTGATATTGCTCGGGAGCTTTATTTAGGGGCTGTTGTTGATAGGGATAGTCGGCGTGTGGTTTTCATGGCGTCTACTGAAGGTGGAGTTGAAATTGAAACAGTGGCTGAAACAACCCCTGAGAAAATATTTAAGTTAACGGTTGATCCATTAGTGGGCGTGATGCCGTTTCAATGCCGTGAGATAGGGTTTAAGTTAGGTTTGACCGATGGTCAAATGAAGCAATTTATTCAGTTGGTGGTTGGATTGGGTAAAATGTTTGTTGAGTGTGATCTGAGTCTTTTAGAAATTAACCCGCTCGTTGTGACAAAAACAGGTGATTTGGTTTGCTTGGATGGGAAGGTAACCATCGATGACAATGCGATGTATCGACATCCTCTATTAAAAGCAATGCGTGATACGACCCAAGAAGATGACAGGGTTAATCTCGCGCATGAGTGGGAATTAAATTATATTCCGCTTGAAGGTGAAATTGGTTGCATGGTTAATGGTGCAGGACTTGCGATGGCGACCATGGATGTGATCAAGCTTTATGGAGGCGAGCCGGCCAACTTTTTGGATGTTGGCGGGGGTGCTACAAAAGAGCGCGTCAGCGAAGCATTCAAAATTATTCTTTCTGATCCACATGTTAAAGGGATCCTTGTGAATATTTTTGGTGGTATTGTGCGCTGCGATTTAATTGCTGAAGGGATCCTTGCCGCAGTGGAAGAGGTTAATATGAATGTGCCAGTCGTGGTTCGATTGGAAGGAAATAATGCAACGTTAGGCATCGATATATTAAATAAAAGCGATCTAAACGTCATCGCAGCGAACAGTTTGACTGATGCTGCTAAAAAAATCGTAGCGGCAATCGCTTAAATTTATTCCTGAGGTTAGAAATGAGTATATTAATAGACAAAGACACCAAAGTAATTTGCCAGGGGTTTACTGGCAAACAAGGCACCTTTCATTCAGAACAAGCGATTGCTTATGGCACACGAATGGTTGGTGGTATCACACCAGGAAAAGGGGGGCAAACACACCTTGATTTGCCTGTTTTTAATACGGTACGTGAAGCAGTTGAAGCCACAGGGGCTGATGCGAGTGTGATTTATGTTCCTGCACCATTTTGCAAAGATTCGATTCTTGAAGCCGCTGAAGCAGGGGTTAAATTAATTGTATGTATTACGGAAGGTGTGCCTGTGCTGGATATGCTTCAGGTTAAAGTTTATCTAGAAAATAACACAGCCAGTCGTTTGGTGGGTCCAAACTGTCCTGGGGTGATTACACCGGGCGCTTGTAAAATTGGTATTATGCCTGGATTTATTCATTTGCCTGGCAAAGTGGGTATTGTTTCTCGCTCAGGTACCTTAACCTATGAAGCGGTTAAACAAACAACGGATAAAGGGTTTGGCCAAAGTACCTGCGTTGGTATTGGCGGTGATCCAATTCCTGGGATGACATTTATTGATGTACTGGCATTGTTTGAAAAGGACCCACAAACAGAAGCCATTATTCTAGTCGGTGAAATTGGTGGAACAGCGGAAGAAGAAGCGGCCGAATATATCAAAGCCCATGTTAAAAAACCAGTCGTATCCTATATTGCTGGTGTGACAGCGCCTGCGGGCAAACGCATGGGACATGCTGGTGCAATTATATCGGGTGGCAAGGGGACTGCTGCTGATAAATTTGCAGCCCTAGAAGCCGCTGGTGTTAAAACAGTACGCTCTCCTGCGGAGTTAGGCGATGCGATTGCTGAAGTGACAGGTTGGTAGCTTTGCCTCGATCAAGCGCGAAATAACTTCCTATTATTTCGCGCTTGATCCTTATTGAGACATCTTATGACCACTCGGAAAACAATGTCTGATATCCGTCGTGACTATGGCCAGTTGAGCTTGAGTGAGGCCTGTGCGAAGGATTGTCCTATTGCCCAATTTGAAAGTTGGTTTGAGGATGTGGTTAAAACTGAAAAAAATGACCCAACAGCAATGGTGCTTTCAACAGTCGATGAGCGGGGAGATCCGGATTCACGTGTCGTCTTATTAAAAGGCATTCATCGCGGGGCTTTTGTTTTTTATACAAATTACCAAAGTGTAAAGGCTGAACAGATTCAGCATCATCCCACAGTGGCATTGAATTTTTATTGGCCAGAAATGGCTCGTCAGGTGCGGGTCAGGGGTCGAGTAAAGCGAACCAGCAAGGCGAAATCTGATGACTACTTTGCCTCACGGCCCATTGCAAGCCAGCTCAGTGCAATGACCTCGCCCCAAAGTAGAGAGATTCAGGGACGTGAGGCACTCGAGCAAATGCTCAATCAACTGATAGCAGAACATCAACAAAAACCGGTGGTTCGTCCAGAGCATTGGGGTGGCTATGAGGTGATGCCGTTGGAAATTGAATTTTGGCAAGGGCGCGACAATCGATTACACGATAGGATTCATTATTATCGGGAAAAAGGCAAATGGATTCACCATCGACTTGCCCCGTAGACAGGGCTAAATCATGTATGAGTAAAATAAAACCATCTTCTTTAAGCCCAAGATCTTTTGATTGTTTTATAAACACGCTAGCCACATCCATGTCGCTCTTGAAAGGCATCCATGCCTTTCAAAGGTTTATAAAATAATCAAAAGATCTTGGGCTTAAAGAAGATGGTTTTATTTTACTCACACATGATTTAGCCCTGGCCCCGTAGAAAATTTCACCAAAATATGTAAGGTATTGTCAAGAATGAGTAAAAAATCATCGAACCCATTACCTACCAATGACCAAAGTCGTAGAATAAAACTTAGGTCAATTGAATGCAGAGGGTTAGGACGACACGAGTGCATTCATGACTTATTAAATAGATACAATAGTTTTTATTAGTTCGTACCACAAGGGCAAGGATGATGTTTTCCTTAGGTATATAATAAAAGAGGTATCGACATGAACGACATAACGGCATTGTTGCCAGACATTAAATTACGGTTCAACATAGACCACCCAAGCTTAGAAGAGTGTTATGTTTTTGGATATGAATGTGCGGTGGCTGATGTTTCTGAAGAAGAGAACCCCTATCGTTTAGGATCTAAAGAAAACGAGCAGTGGATGGAAGGCTGGTGGGCTGGATTTTATGGTGATAAACCATTGTATGAGCTTCTGGACACAGTACAACCAGTGGTTGAAAGTCAGTCTAAGGCCGCTAACGATCATTTCTATCACGAACATTTAGGCCAATTCTTTGTTACTGTGTTGGAAATAACCGGTATTATTCTGGTTTCAGCAGTAGTAGGATATCAAGTGTTCGATTTGGTTGCGTAGGAACCTATGGATGCGTATGCGGCGAAGGTCATATACGCATCATTTTAGAGAAAACAGACGTGTCTACATTATTTAAATAGCTTTAATACCATGCTTCTCATCCGTGCCAATTCAGCAGGATTGAATTCTTTATAGGAAGGGCTCCCAATGTTCAGGCTAACAATGACTTGTTCACCGATGCCTTTGAGCAGATCAACCGCGGATAGCCTTAATATTTGAATATGGTCTTTAATCTCAGTGGCCCATTCATGAAAATATTCAATATGGGTGAAAACTGGGAGAAATGTGTGTCCATTATCTTGTAAATATAATACTTCAGGCTGATCGGCGGCTGATTTTTTCTCAATCGGAATAATAAAATTAGCCTTTATAAATTCCAAATAAGCTTTGTTGGCTTCTTTGCTGCTTCCCTCAGAATGAATGGCTTGTTTAATCGCCAGTTCAAGGTTATTCATGTCGACATGCCTAAGACTAAACTATGATTTGTAAATTATACACGAAGATACACCATTTGGCCCTAGTACCGTTTCCATTTAGTTTTGACCGGTTAATCCGAACCGTGACCGTTAGGGAGCGGAACTTGAAACAGGGCGCTACTTGCTAACGCGCGCGGTTCGGATGTTCATAAATAAATCGAGTTGTATGATGCTACCTGTCAAAACTAAATGGAAACGG
>CANJHO010000009.1 GCA_947474165.1 Legionellaceae bacterium | reverse complement strand
AGCATTAAATGTTTTGCCAAAATTTGGTAACCCATCATATTAATAATGGCAGAAATGAGGAGCAACAAAAAACTGAAACGCTGGATAAAATGGGTATGATGTTTAATAAAAGGGTAATGTCGATGTAGTTTGCAAAAATAACGAACAAAAAAAGCCGTTGTAGCGAGTATCATTAGAATAAATACAGATTGGCTGAGTTGCCAGAGTGGGTTGGGGCTGTTCTGTAAGGTAGAGAGTAATTGTCCCATTACCGCAAGGGTGTAAAAACTCAGTGAGATGAGGAGTATCGTCTCAAAAAATGTCCTATCCAGTGAGTTGCAATAGAAAAATGCTTTGATTGACTTCATTTTAAAGCAAAAAGAGATGAAGACAAATAATGAAAAATAGATAAATAGAACCCCAGAAAACAATAGGGTGAGATCAGGGGTTGTTTTATCGGGGGAAAGGGTCAATAAATAGATGAATAATTCTGCAAAAATAAAAAATGAGGCCAGTACTAAAATATCTCGTATTTGTAATCGATTAAACTGTAAATACAACTGTGCAAATTGGCTTTTACGCAATCTGAGCAAGATAAGGGTTGATATGAGCAAGGCTCCTGATGCAATGATGATAAAGGATAATAATGAGGGGAGTGCTGTAAAAAGAGTGCTTGTTAACGCGTGGTTGATGGTTGTTTCTGAGGGTGAGTTGATGACTTGATTGATAAGGCTCCATAACGGAATAGTGCGGGTGAGGGTCTCTTCTTGTTTTAATTCTGCTATGGCGACTCGATAAGCTTCAATGGCCTCCTTGGCACGGATGGAGAATAGCCTGCATTGGGCCTGCTCATTGGCAATTTCTTTATGTTGGTTATCAAGGTAGACCAGATCCGCCCCTTCTTTTTTATTATTGATGGAACTACCCCCTTGTTTGAGGAGGGCATCCAGGCCATTGATTTTTTTTTGCGTCTCTTCTATACATTCATCGGCTTGATTGGTTAAGTCCGTAAGTGTCGTCACCGCCCTATTCAAATTAGTAAGGTTTAAATTTTGAACCGATAATTGAAGATTAATGTGATCAAATTGTTGATTGGCTTTTTTGATATTAAAACCAGGGGATCCATTCACCAATGGTTTTGCGAGACAGGCGGTACACATCAGAAAAACCAAACAGGTCTGTGTTAAAAATCGCATGGCTATTCCCTATGGTTGTCAATAAAATCATCACTGTACTGCCTTGTGTTATTGAACTCAAGAGGGGAGGGCTAAATCATGTGTGACAAAAATTAAACCATCTTTTTAATCCCAGGGTTCTTTGGCTATTTTATAAACACGCTAGCCACATCCATGTCGCTCTTGAAAGGCATCCTTGCCTTTCAAAGGTTTATAAAATAGCCAAAGAACCCTGGGATTAAAAAGATGGTTTAATTTTTGTCACACATGATTTAGCTCTGTCAAGCGGCGCGTCTAAAAACGATATGTCATTTATTGGTATATAATTACATGGAGAGACATGGAAGAAGGGGGAAAACATGGGACTAAATACACTGCTGGCGAACAATCTATTGGTTGCTACGCCTTCGCAGGGTAACCCGTTGTTTGAAAAGTCAGTGATCTATGTGTGTGAGCATCAAATTCAAGGCACCGTGGGTTTGATCATTAATAGGCCCATGCAATTTCCATTGGGCTTGGTTTTTGATCAATTGCATATCGAGCCTATCCATGTTGAAACCAATCGGATGCCCCTTTTATTCGGTGGTCCTATACAACCTGAGCGAGGATTTGTGATTCACCGCCCTTTTGGAGGGTGGCGCTCGAGCCTTTCGTTGCGTGAAGACGTGACGGTAACCACCTCCAATGATATTATTCGCGCGATAGCTGAAGATGTCGGCCCTAAGGATGTTTTAGTGGCCCTAGGTTATGTGGGTTGGCGAGAGAACCAATTGGATCAAGAAATTTTGGATGGATCTTGGTTGGTTTGTCCTTACAAGGCAGAGATCTTGTATGAGGTTCCTTTTGATGAGCGCTGGGAGTATGCTGGTTTGACGATGGGTGTAAAAATGGATCAATTTGTTCCAGGGGCTGGTCATGCCTGAAGGGATATACCTTGGTTTTGATTTCGGATTTAAACGGATTGGCGTGGCTGTCGGTCAGACACTGACTGGGACTGCATCGCCATTGTCCACCTTGGATGCAAAATTAGGCGTTCCCAACTGGGCTGAGGTTGAAAAATTGCTAAATCAATGGAGCCCGCTCGCTTTAGTGGTGGGGTTGCCGACCTGCATTGACGACACCGAACAATATACGACGGCAGCCTCCAAAGGCTTCGCACGTCAATTACGTCGACGTTTTTCACTTCCTGTCCATCGTGTTGATGAGCGGTTAACCACCGTCGAAGCGCGGGCGTATTTGTTTGCAGAGGGCGGATATCGTAATATTAAAAATTCCGAAATTGACAGCATTGCTGCCTGCATCATCCTTGAGCAGTGGTTGCATGGTATACATCCTAACGGGGACGCATGAAGCATTTTTTAGATATTGATACCCTATCTCATCATGATATTGATGCGCTCATTCAGCGCGCATTGTATTTTAAAAACCATGACAGTTATCCCCATTATTCAAAGTTCCCTGTGGTTCATTTATTTTATGAAAACAGCACGCGCACACGTGTGAGTTTTGAATTGGCAGCACGGCAATTAGGGATGCCTGTGGTGAACCTTGAGTTGCAAAGCTCCTCTGAAAGTAAAGGGGAGGTTATTGAGGACACCGTGAGGACTTTAGCCGCGATGGGGATCAAGTTATTTGTTATTCGTCATGTGCAAGAAGGCTTGCCACAGCGTTTGGCAGAGACGTGTGGACCTGGGATACGGATTATCAATGCGGGTGATGGCGCCCATGCACATCCCAGCCAAGCCATGTTGGATATCATGACCATCGTTGAGAAAAAACCAGATCTCGAGGGACTTCAGTTAGCGATTGTGGGTGATATTCGTCATTCACGTGTGGCCAATTCGTTGCAGTGTATTTCAGCAAAACTTAAAATAGGCGAATTAAGGCTAATAGCGCCTAAGATTTGGCAACCTTCAGCACTTCATTATGGTCACATGACGACCTCTTTAAAAGAAGGCCTTCATGGGGCGGATGTGGTAATTTGTTTGCGAGTGCAACGTGAGCGATTAGGTGTGAGTGAAACACTTGATTTGGCAAGTTATCGACGAGACTATGCATTAACCGCTGAAACGCTTACTTATGCAAAAAAAGATGCGATGATCCTGCATCCCGGACCCATTAACCGTGGCGTAGAAATTGACAGTGAGGTTGCTGATGGCCCACAGTCTTGTATTTTACAACAGGTAAGCAATGGGGTTTTCATGCGCATGGCGATCCTCGAGTGCCTATGTCAGTGATCACAATGGGGCTTGTAAGGTTTGTTTAAACGACAAGGCTTGTTGTAAATCTGATAATTCCGCTTTGTCTGCCTTGCGCATATCTGCAATGGTGCGGGCTACTTTTAATAGCCGATGAAATGCCCGGGCGGATAATTTAAGTCGGCTTAAAGCCTGGCCTAGAAATGCTTGCTCTGTTTCTCCCAAATCACAAACTGCTTCACAATCTTTGGCTGTGAGATGGGCATTGATGCATCCTTGACGATTCATTTGGCGTCGGCGTGTTTCGCTAACGAGGGCTCTAATCTTAGGGCTTTCAGGGGTTGTGATGTGATGCGGCTTAATTAATTCCTCCGAAGACAGGGCTTGGACCATAATTTGCATATCAATTCGGTCCAGTAGGGGGGCTGATAGCTTGGAAAGATAGCGATTTATTTTATCAGGTGAGCAGAGACAGGTGGCTTTAGGGTTTCCCCATTGCCCACAAGGGCAAGGATTCATGGCGGCTAGCAATTGAAAACGGGCCGGAAATTCCATTTGTATGGCAGCTCTTGAGATACAAACATTACCAGATTCTAGCGGTTCTCTTAGGGTTTCGAGTACGTGTCGATGGAACTCTGGGAGTTCATCTAAGAATAAAATACCATGATGGGCCAGTGAGATTTCACCAGGCTTTGGAGGATTGCCCCCACCCACCAGGGCGACTGGTGAGGCGGTGTGGTGGGGTGATCGAAAAGGGGGCTGGCGCCAGTTCTTAAAATGGGTGAGTTTTCCACGAATGGAGTTGATTGCAGCGCATTCTAGGGCCTCGGTTTCAGATAGTTCGGGCAATAGGGTGCTGAAGCGTTTTGCTAACATCGTTTTGCCACTCCCAGGGGGCCCACTTAATAAAATACTATGCCCCCCGCAAGCAGCAATTTCCATGGCATGTTTGGCATGGTGTTGACCTTTGACATCAGACCAGTCGAGTGAGTTATCCTGGTTGTCGATGTCAGGGCGCTTAGGCAATGACGATAGCGGGGTGTTTTGACAGAGATAGCTGCAGACGGCGCGTAAACTACCGGCAGAATAGATTTGTTCGTGGCCGGCCAGAGAAGCCTCCTCTGCATTGGCCGTTGCAATAATTAAGTGTTGTTCAGCACGGTGGGCCGCCAAGACAACAGGAATAATACCTGTGACACCACGAAGGTTACCGTCCAGTGCCAGTTCCCCAATAAATTCATGCGTGGCTAATTTTTCCAGCGGGACTTGGCCTGAGGCCGCAAGAATGCCAAGGGCTATGGGTAAATCAAAACCACTGCCTGTTTTGGGTAAATCGGCTGGCGCAAGATTAACCGTAATTTTACGGTAAGGAAATTCGAATTGGCTATTGAGGATGGCGCTGCGCACTCTTTCGCGGCTTTCCTTGATGGCGGTTTCGGGAAGCCCCACAATGGTGAAGCCGGGTAGTCCATTGGATAAATGAACTTCTACAGAGACGGATTGCGCGTGGATGCCGATAGCACTTCGTGTTTTGCTAATTGCAAGACTCATGGGTAAAGCTCTTTTCGAGGTTGGACGTTCATTCTACTCGATAGCGCTTCAGGAGGCGATCCTTAGTCTATCGATTTTTTATTTTTCTTAGGTTTTTTGTCGATGAGGGGTTGAAGACTTGCTTCTAATGCCTCCAATTTTTCACGAGTACGAGCCAGTACCTTAATTTGTACATCAAATTCTTCACGGGTTACCAAATCCATACGGGTGAATGCCGCGTTCAATATTTCTTTGAATTTTAGTTGAATCTCATTTTCAAAATTCTGTAGACTGGAGGGCAATGCGGTATAGAGTTTTTTTGCCAAATCTTCAAAGTTTTTTGGGTCAAACATAAGCTACTCCTAATTAATGAGGGGGGGAGGGGGCTCATTTATTTTTTCCCCGATCCTTAGTATGTTATTCTTTTTAAGAATTCTAAGCTATACCTTTCACAGATGGGTTTTAGGTTTGCATGCAAACCTAAAACCCATCTCGGGAAGGTATACTATCTTGTTTTATTAAAAAGGTGCGAATAAATGAAAATGATCACTGCCATTATCAAACCATTTAAACTGGATGATGTTCATCAGGCCTTGATGGAAATTGGCGTGCCGGGGATTACTATTTCTGAAACGCGAGGGTTTGGTCGTCAAAAAGGCCATACGGAACTTTATCGAGGAGCGGAATATGTGGTCGACTTCTTGCCTAAAATAAAAATAGAATTGGCCTTACCAGACAATATGGTAGAAAGTGCTATCGATGCAATTTGCAAAGCGGCTTATACGGGGAAAATAGGGGATGGCAAAATTTTTGTGCATGAATTGCAACAAGTTGTGAGAATACGAACGGCTGAGGTGGGTGAGGATGCCTTATAGTTAAGTATCTATTGTTTTATTCATCCAATAAATGGCGTGTTCTGTTATCACCACATCAAGTGGGATATCCCAGGCTTCAGGTTCTATAAATGATAGGCGTTGAAATTCATAGGCAACACCGATGAGTAGTGGGGGACGATGACAGGCAAGGGTTCGGTCATAATATCCAGCGCCCATCCCTAACCGTGTTCCTTGTTCATCAACGGCTACCAGTGGAAGGATCATCAGATCAAGTTGTTCTGGCGCCATCGCCTCTTCTCGCCCAATATCAGGCTCTTCAATGCCATATTTATTTTTAAGGAAGCGTGATGTGGGGGTAGCGGGTAAAAAAGAGAGGGTGAGATCGTCATTCAGTGCTGGAAAATAACAATATTTACCTTGCATAGGTGCTGAACGCCATAACTCCCCTAAATCAATTTCGCCATTTACTGCTTGATAAAGTGCAAGTCGCGTGGCATAGCGATATTTTTCTAATGTTCGAATACGATTGCAAATTTTTCGGGAAATTTTTTGCTGGTAGCTCGTCGATAAATTTTTTCGAATGTGCTGGCAGCTTAATCTTAATGCCTGTTTAAATTGGTCGGCCATAGGGATCCTCAGAGATACTCAACGGATCTAATCGAGTTTCCTATTGATTATCTCTGACAGACCCATATAGTTCAATGAGTTATTGTTAGTATTGTGTTTATTTTGTTGTAAAAAAACACTATGCAATGCTTGAAAAATAAGGTATATACCTTGAAAATTTAATATTGTAATAAAAATAGTTGTAATGACAACTCGTGAGGATGGTATGAGTGATTTGGTTCAGGGTATTTCGGAAGATAAGGATTTGGGTTTACAAGAAGAGGATGTTGTCGTAGTGGGAGGCGAGGGGGACGTGACTGCCCTTGACCCTTCCATTGCTGTTGATGCTCGCAGGCGTTTAGAAAATTTGTTAGATGAAAGGCGCCTGCGGGATGAGCTTAAAGATTTTCTTGATGATTAGGAGCGGTTGATAAAGGATTAGGCGTTAACAGAAGACGGTTTCGTTTAGATCGAATATAGATGAGCAATAATAATGCTAAACAAAGTAGACCAATTAAACTGGTGTTTTTGTAGAAGTTTGCTGGATGAGTGAGGATGCTCATGCCAGCAAAACCGCAATAAGTAAAAACAATTTCAGTTGGAATTAAGAAAATGACAGTGGCTATCAAATAATGGCTAAATTTTATTCGTGTGGCGCCTGAGCAATAGTTGACCAGGCTAAACGGGATAATGGGGACTAAGCGCAATAGGGCAACGAGTTGCCAACCTCGACGTTCAACACTGGCAGTGAGTGCATTGATGCGGTGATTTTTTTTTGCAGCAAGCCAGTTAAAAATCAGGTGCCGACTGATGAAAAATGCACAAGTTGCACCTAAGGTTGCGCCTAATAAATTGATTAATGTTCCATAAATAGGGCCAAATAGCGCGCCTCCGGTTAAAGTTAATGCGGTCGTTGGGAAGAATAGAAGCGTTGCCAAACAATAGAGTAGTATAAAAAAAAGAGGCGCAAGCCATCCTAACGTATTGATCCAATTAATAATGTCCGGCGCATTATATTGAAATAGATAGGCGAACAGTGCAATGGCTGCTATCGCTGATGCGATGCAGAATGGTTTCATGAGACATCATTAATTAGGTGCATACGGCATACTTTATTACAGCCAAGCTATTGAGGCAAGATCTACTCACATGGGGAATTGCTCTAGATTGCCGTAGATTTTGTATTTTTTGTATTTTTTGTGTTAAAATTTATCTGTGTGGAAGTGAGTATCTTAGAAGTGGCGTGCTTTTCTAAGATGCTGGCTACCAAATTTAAATCAAGTGCTAAGCGTAAGAGTCAATGACGCCTCTTTTCATTAAGCGGTGTTGTGTGCTCTTATTATTATATTTAAGGGGCTTCTCATGCGTAAATTTTTTAAAAAAAACACACTAACTTCACTTTATTGTGATCTAAGTCTATTTGCTGTTGGAAATCAAATGATACGCCAAACGAATACCCTTGACAGACTTCTTGCAGCTAAAGAACTTCTTGATGAAAAAAAGGCTCAAAAAGATATACGTGATATTACTGAGCAGGTTCATGGATTTGATATTTCCAGAGAATATGAAACTATTTATGCCAAACAGGGTATAGTTATTGCGCCATTACATGATGATTTTAAAAAAGAATTAGCCTCGTTTCGATTCGGTTAAATAATACTTTTTACAATCAGCAGTTCCCGCCATTAAAAAATCCATAGCAAAATAGCGGGTTTTAGGTCCTTTAAAAAAAATATGTCGTAAACTATGCGCAATGGTTCTCCCAACATTGGGAGAAGGCGTTCTTATCTTTCATCGGTGTGAAGCGCCACTGTTCGCTGTAGATATTTTATCCCTCGTCACCACAATATATTTTGCTCTCCGCCCCCCTGGTTCTATCCGACATGCCGCACCGGCGTCTATTTAGCTAAAAAATACTGTGATGCGGAGTGTCGGTTCTGTAAAAACCATCAAAATGACTTAAGTTTACAAACATGGTCTACAATTAAAGCATAGTGCATTAATTGGAGATTTAAATGGGAAAAATAATAGAACTCTTGAAAGAAATTTCAAAACACAACCCAAATGAATTAGATCTGAATGATAGTACAATGTTAAGGGCAATTAGTCACCTTGAAAGCAATGCTGATGCATTGGGGAAACTCAAGGGAACCAAGCAGGCATCGACTGATTTTAAAACTTATATCCAGCCGCTTCTTGATTGTGAGAAAGCTTCAAAAGCTAATATAAAGTCATGGCGAATTGTAATTGATACGGCTGTTGAAGGGGGTACCTATACTAAAGAGCCTATGATTCAGATTTGTAGTGGTGAGCCCTCTTATCATCGATTTATTATGAAATTTGATGAAGATGGTGTTAAATGTGAAGTAGCAACAGCATGTGTAGAAAAAGAACCCGATTTGTCTGTAATTACTTCAAAAGGGACTGAAGACCCTAAATCGCTATCGGAAATCAAAGAATTTTATGATAGTGCAGAAATTCAGCGTATTGCCATTCTAGGATCAGCACGAGTATTTGCGCATCCTGATTTCATCGATCCAGATGCGCCTCAAAAGGGACAGGTCGAACCAAGCGAGACAAACGTATGGGCGATAAATTATAATACACGCGTTGAAAAAGAACTTAATAAATTTCTAGATCCGTCATTCCGCAGTAACTTCTTAAATTAAAATTTTTCAAAAAAATATTGACACAGATCTCTAATTTTGATCTATTACTGCTTTTTGGAAGGTAGAAATGGATGCATCACGTTTTAACATACAAAGATTGGATCACCTGGGATTGGTTTCATGTTTTTGCAAAGAAATTGGTCTTGAAGAGCTGATAAATCAACGTATGCCAAAGGAGTCGCATAAAAGTATGATTTCTAATGGCACACTGCTTGTTGCAATGATATTGAATGGCCTTGGATTTGTAAGCAGAACGTTACATATGTATCCAGAATATTTTTCAGAGAAGCCTACAGAACGTTTATTAGGCAAAGGTATTCTACCATCCCATATTAATGAAGATGTGATGGGGCGATTTTTAGATTCACTATATGAGCTGGGTGTCTCCGGGCTATATCAAGAGATCGCTTTACGCGTTGTTAAGTATCTCAAGCTTCCATGTAAAAGTTTAAATATTGATACAACAAGTTTTCATTTAGATGGTCAATATGAGCGAGATATTGATGCAAAGTCGATTCATATTACGCGAGGATACAGCCGTGATCATCGCCCTGATTTAAATCAAGTTGTCTTAAGTCTTATAACAGAAAATCAGGCAGGCATCCCATTATACATGCAAGCAGTCAGTGGCAACATAAACGATACCGAAACGTTTAAAAAGACGGTGAAATCGCACTTAAAAAGTTTAAAGGCAGCTTATCATAATACTTATTTTATTGGTGACGCAGCTTTATACACAGAAGAGACGGTACAGGCTTTATCTGAACAAGGTCAGTTATTTATCACACGAGTCCCTCAAAAACTGAAAGAAGCTAAAGCTATTTTAGCCAAAGCACCACAAGTTATCTGGACAGAATTAAAAGATGGATATGCTGGCGCATGGTTTGATTCAAACTATGGGGGTATTCAGCAGCGATGGTTATTAATCAAAAGCGCTCAAGCCAAGACACGAGAAAAGCATATTTTAGATGCTGCAATTAGCAAAAAAACAGGGCGTTCTGTTATCGATTTCAGAAAACTTTGTAAACAAAAATTTGCCTGTGATGCTGACGCAGGCCAAGCCCTACAACGGTGGATTGATAAACAAGAATTTATCCGCATCAATGAGTCACAAATCATACGACAGGATAAACGAACCAAGCGTGGTCGCCCTGGGTTGAATGACGAAGTGATTACGACCTTTCAAATTACCGGCATGATTATGACGGACTTGAATTTACGAAATGAAGCACAGCAAACCAATGGTCTTTTTATATTGGGCACCAACGACCTTTCCGATGAGCTCTGTATGCAATTTTTACTTGAGGAGTACAAATCTCAGCAAGCTGTTGAGCGTGGGTTTAGGTTTTTGAAAAGTCCGGATTTTCTAACGTCATCATTGTTTTTAAAAAAACCAGAACGCATTGAAGCGTTATTAATGATAATGACTTGTAGCCTTATGGTTTATGCTGGCATCGAACATCTGATCAGGCAACGCCTCGCAGAAAAAAATGCTTTTTTCCCAGATATGAAGAAGAAACCAACTCAACGCCCAACAGCAAAATGGGTGTTCTTTTGCTTTCAAGGGATCAGTGTATTAATTATTGATAAAACCACGACTGTGGTCACAAACATTATTGATAGACAAAAAATTATACTTGACTGTCTAGGTAAACCATATTGGGAATATTATTCATGAGTTTATTGCGGAATGTCGGATCCGACTACTCCAAATGAAGAAACCAGACATGATAAGGATACGGATATTCATTCATACTTTGAGGTTCCAGGAGGTTGGGGTGATGATTCAAAGTATCTAGTGGGATTGAGTACTGGATTGGTAGTATTTGAGCCTTATGGATTTTGGACAAATATTGAAATTGCCAATGGCGTTGCTCAAGATAAGCCAGTAGCTATAATTATTGACCCAGCCAATCTGGAACCTGGTGGTAAGTATTATGAACAAATGAAAAATGGTGAACGATTCGTTGAAGTCAAAATACCCTTGCCTGGAAATACTGAAGGAAGCTATCGTGTATATAGAGATGCAGGTGAGGCTTCGAAATGGATTCATGATAGGTCAGTTGAAAAGTTCATGAAAATGAATGCAGCCCCACAGGCAGTTCCACAAATAGATCAAGCAGATCTAGACAAGCAAGAGACACTTAAACGAGAGGTAGAAGCTATAAGAGCTGCTCAAATAGCTGCTCAAATAGCTGCTGAAAAACCCACTGAAAAAGCTGCTGAAAAAAAATAAGCAGCATGAAGCCAAGGGTGGTGATAAAAATCTACTTCCTTAAGCCGGCATTAATCAACGAGCACTTTTGTGCCTTTATGGCAAGCTCGGGTGACTAGGCTTCGGTCTTGCAGCTCCCCCAAGCTTGTAGGGTAAGTACACTCTGACAGGCTCAATTTGACCTTAATGGCAGTTATAAAAACTGTGAGTAAACCGACGCATATGTTGCATTAATCCTCTCTCAAGATATACTTCTATTTTCAGGCTTAAATCGAGGAATTTGCATGGCTGAAGGTTTTGCCCCAACGGCTCATTGGCGTGATTCTGCTCGTAGCGCTCGTTTTTTCATTGTGGATGCTAGGGCGGCATTTCCAATTTTTCTTTTTTTAATGCACATGCATATTTGGACAGGGGTCCTGGTGTTGGTCTCAGCGGTGTTTTTTGGGATTCTTGAGCACTATGGTTTTACTGTGCCGGTCTTTCTTCGTTGGTTAAGAAATGTATTTTCAGGGTCAATTAAATCCTCACAACCTTGGTGGCGCTAAATGGAAACGGATATTCGTAAAAGCTTGTCATTAATTGCAGCGAACATGAATGCAAAATTTTACCTAAACGATCGTTTTGTCAGTTTTGATGAGGTATTTTCAGATACTGGCTTGTTACCCGCTATTGCGCGTCGTGCGGATCAACTCTGCTCGCTATGTTTAGGTTATGGTTTGGGGGTGTCCTTTGATGAAGCAGAGGGGGCTCTTTTGGGCACCCGCGTTGTATTTGATGAGGTAACGCCGAATGTATTGCGTTTATTATGTATGACGGATGTAGTCAATGAGTTGATTCAAGGTGGACCCAGTCGTGACTACACGCCATTGGATGAATTGATGTATGATTGATTTTTTACATAAGATTGTAAAAAAAACGCAAACTAATTTCGATTTAAGGGTTTGTTAAGCTGCATTCTGTTAAGATATCCTTAATGATGTAATGAATTAAGGAGTAGTAAATGGCCGACGTAAAAAGTCGTTTTTTTGATCAATCTCGATCGGCAGAGCTGTTATCAACAGGAAATGGCGAGCCGATGATTGAAAAAATTAGAGGATTACAATCAAGACTTGCACAGCTTATTAAAATACGTGGTGATGTCGGTGGTGAAACGGTAGATGCATTTCAGATAATTGTAAAGTTAGAAAATAAACTGCGTTTAATTTTCAACGCAGAATCTCAAAATACGCTCTCTTCAATCACCCAGGGCAGTGATGTATTAAGCACGCCAGTTGATACGACACCCCCATCGGGTAGTCGATAGATCCTCATTTTTTATAAATGATCAGCATTTTCTGCTGATCATTGTTATACTTTCACGATGTCTAATATAACCAAATGGTAGTAAAACGGATCCTATGAAAGATGAATTATCAAAACAACAATCTGATGACATTTTAAAGGCACTCGATGAGGCGATTGAGGAAGGCCCTTGGGAGGCATCCAATTTTTTGCGTGTGATTGGTAAAAATTTACATGAAATCCGCGATGTATTTGCTGCAGAATCAAATACAACGCCTGGCGAAACATCAGGAATTGTCTCACATTTAGCCAACCGTATTGCTTTACGCAGTGGTCAACAAGAAGTTTTTGTGGCGCTTTATTCATCAGATGGATCGAATGTCTCCTCGTGGGAACGGATCCTTATGAATTTACCGAAGCAAATGATTTCACGCCCTATTTACGCTGATGAAGAAGACATTAAGGCACTTATTCGAACCAAACTAAATAAAATCAATGAAGCCTATGTTTCAATGTATATCAATCAAAGTGATATTTTGTTTTTATCGCCCGATAAAACACCCGTTGATAAGCTAGGGAAACCACTTTTGTCATTGAAAAATAAGTCACTTAATTTAGATAATATTAATCGGTTCATACACCAATCAGGGACCTATCATTATGCGCACGCTCGTTTATCGATTGTAAACCATTAAAAATCTCCTTAACTCGACTTTAGCCATTTTTTGCAATTCCGTCATTGCGAGTGAAACGAAGCAACCCAGGAGTTCAAAGTGAGTAACTATAAGACATGAAATCGCTCTCTTCGAACCTCTGGGTTGCTTCGTTTTACTCGCAATGACGGAATTTAAATCATTTTAAAAAAATGGCTAAAGTCGAGCTTAAAGAAGGCCTGTAAAAATTAAATAATAGGTATATACTCTAAAGACGTATCTTCTAGGTTGAATCAATCGGATGGCTCAACAACAGCAACAATCTGGCGATAATTCAATGGCACCGGTATGGTTGATGGTGCTGTTGTTTTTTACTGGATACGTTATTTGGACTTACGGGCATCGCTATATTGTTTCGACTGTTTTTTTTCTTAACATATACCAGGCTCAACTCGTTAATTATTTTATACCTGAGTCGTCCTTATCCCAACAAATTTATCTGATGCAAACCGTTGATCCGGCTTCTGTCACTTGGGTGCAACTACTCAATGTGACCCAGGGTGTTGGCAATTATATGCGTTACCCTGTCATCGTTATCTTGGTTATTTTGGCTGTTTATCTGTATAAATCAAACGTTATCCTTAGATTTCGTCGCGCACACGATATGCGAACCCTGCGTGCTCAGGAGCAATATAATTGGCCAGCAATTA
This sequence comes from Legionellaceae bacterium, assembly GCA_947474165.1. Lineage (GTDB taxonomy): Bacteria > Pseudomonadota > Gammaproteobacteria > Legionellales > Legionellaceae > CANJHO01. The sequence continues at coordinate 31,770 of CANJHO010000009.1, read as the reverse complement.
TGCCTGTCGTGAAGCAAGACTTAGTCAGCATTGACATTAATACAGGTCCATGGGCTATGGCATTAACCCCACTGGAGTTTGCGCGAAAATATCAATTACTCAAAAAAGATGATGTTTTATTAGACAATCCTGTTCCCGGTCAAGAAATGACGGCAGGTGTCCGGCGCGGTGATGCAAAACGCGTATTTACTTTGCAATTGGGTCCGTCCTGGGATGGATTTGATCGTTGCCCTCCACACGTACGTGCTTTGGCCGCTGTTTTTATGGCACGCATGAATCGAGACCGGGAATCGGCTGTTCAAATTTTAGAGATATTAGATAAAGGTTATGCGAGGGGAAAACCTGATTATACGGTGGCCAATGCTATCCTAAAAAAATACAAAAATACTGACATGGTACAAGAAATTATCTCTAAACATGCTTATCTTTTAACAGTCATGGCCTCTTTAATCCAAGCATCGCGGGATGATGGGGTTGTTCCAAGTGCTGAATTTTTATGGTTAAAGGTCATTGATCGTCGATTATGGTATATGTTGAATTGCATTGGTCGACAAACGCCTTTCGCAGAAGTGAGTGGGCCGTTTGCGCATTGGCGCGCAGAGGGGGCCATGCAAAGACGTTCTTTGGTTCCCATGATTGATGAGGCGATTAAAGCGTTAGAGATAGCCATTAAAGAAGTTAAATTGTCGCCTAAAGAATTACAGGGGTTAGAGCCATGATGAGAGGGATTGATTCTCGCAATGAACTTGATCCCAGTAAATTATTACGGGACACGCGTACGTTGGGTCAACGTATGGCGGCTTTTTTTGCTGATTCGGGTAATGCTGCCATTGTTTTAATTACCCTAGGTGCCATCTGCTTTTATGTCCCTGAAGCGACACTCGTTATATTACTCATTGGGTTCTTTGTCTTTTTATATGCATTTACACGCAAGCAAATACTTCCTTTTAGGTTACCACAGATAGCACATGTAAAAGATTTTAATGATTTAAAACCCGGCATTAGAACACCGAATATGTCCCGTGGCATCGCTTATTTTGGCAATGAAATAAAAAGTGGAGAAGAGCTTTGGTTTGCTAATGATGACATGAGAACGCATGCCCTTATTTTTGGTTCAACAGGGAGTGGTAAGACAGAGGCCTTGGTGTCCATTGCTTTTAACGCGTTGGTCCAGGGTAGCGGTTTTATTTATGTCGATGGGAAAGGGGACAATTCACTTTATGCCAAGGTATTTTCAATGGTCCGTAGTATGGGCCGAGAAGATGACTTATTGTTAATTAATTTCATGACAGGCGCGCGTGATATCGTTGGACCTCAAGAAAAACGCCTGTCCAACACCCTCAATCCATTTTGTCAAGGTTCGTCTAGTATGTTGACACAATTGGTTGTGAGCTTGATGGGTGGCTCAGGGCAATCCTCTGATGGAGACATGTGGAAAGGTCGTGCGATTGCGTTTGTTGAAGCACTTATGCGGCTCTTGGTTTATATGCGGGATGAGGGCGCCATTCTTCTTGATGCGAACAGTATTCGTAATTATTTTGATTTAACCCGATTGGAAGCGATTGTCGTGGATAAAGTGTTTCCACGTGATGATCTTGAGAGTATTAATATCGAGTCGATACCCACATTGGTAACTGATCCTCTACGCAATTATTTGGGCACGCTCCCGGGTTATAATAAAGAGAAAAAAGGCAAGCAAGTCTCTCAAGTTTTAGAGCAACATGGTTTTATTACCATGCAGCTCGTACGCGCCTTTTCTTCACTTGCAGATACTTATGGCCACATTGTTCGAACGAATCTAGCGGAGGTCGATTTCAAAGATGTGGTTTTGAATCGTCGAATATTAGTGGTCTTGTTACCCGCCCTAGAAAAATCACCTGATGAGTTATCTAATTTAGGAAAAATTATTGTTTCATCATTAAAGGCAATGATGGCTGCAGGCCTTGGTGAAGATGTTGAGGGCGACTATCGCGATGTCATCCTAAGAAAGCCCACCAATGCACCAACGCCTTATATTTGTATTCTTGATGAGTATGGCTATTATGCTGTACAAGGGTTTGCTGTCGTACCCGCACAGGCACGTTCTCTTGGGTTTTCAGCTATCTTTGCGGGCCAAGATTTACCTGCTTTTCAAAAAGCATCTAAAGAAGAGGCCGCCTCTATCGGTGCAAATACGAACATTAAAATTTGTATGAAACTTGAGGATCCAACAGAAACGTGGGACTTCTTTACTAAAACAGCCGGTGAAGCCTACGTTACCAAGGTAGACTCATTCCAAACCAAGGAGGGTGGTTTCACGAATAGTTATATGGACACTAAAAGTTCCTCTTTTGAAAGGCGAGCGCGCGTTGATTTACTTGATTTGAAAGAACAAACAGAAGGTGAGGCCCATATCTTTTTTAAATCAAAAATTGTCCGAGCGCGTATGTTTTATGCGAATCCAAAACCTGTTAAAAAATTGAAGCTTAATCAATTTTTAAAGGTTGGCTCACCACCCGACGATTATTTATTTAAATTACAAAAACAATTAATAAGCTTCCAACAGGTCCTTGAAAGTAATGATCTTAGCATCACAAAAGATGTGAAAAGTGAAGAAATTGCACTAATTACTAAGGCATTACACGAGTCAACTATTATCGAGCCGATAGAGCGTGGTGTTGCAGCGTTGCTCGCGTTTCATCATCATAATGAGCCAGTTGCTGTGGAAGAGTTGGTCGAGGAGGTCGTCGCTGGTAACCTGACTATATTCACCCCACTTAATTATCCAGCAGGATCGCCGCCATTGCTCGTTAGCGATGTTGGGCGATTCTCAGAGCCACTATTACCCATCAATGAAACACGAAACTATATGATGACCATTGGACGATTAAGTGGTGAAAAAGATAAATTGGCCGGTAGCATTGCGAATGAATTAATAAAAGACTTTCAATTGGCAACCAACTATCCTCCCGAAGAGCGCGACAAGGTTACTGCGGAACAACTGACTGAATTAGTAAACACACTGTCTGAAAAAATTAACCATGAGCGCGAGAAGGCAAAAGAGAAAGCGGAATCATAAGTTTCATATATTGCTTGTAACAGAAAGATTAGTATGTTTTGATTTAAGAAGGCATGAGTTATTTTTTATAATGAGGAATTGCATTGAGACGATTGTATGTTGGCTTGATGATCGTAATGGTGTTATCGGGTTGTCATAAACGATATTACGATATGAATGAGCCACCCAAGCTACCCTACAAAGTCAATGGCGCCAAAGATCGGGTGATCATCAACAAACAAGCCCGTTTTAATACAAAAGGGATACGTGTTATTAGCTTAGGGCAGGATTATTTAATTTCTATCCCATCGACCGCTTTATTCGCAGATGAATCACCACGAATTCATTGGGGATCCTATGCACTACTGAATGCGATTGCCTGTTATTTGAAGGAGTTTCATAAGATAGCAATTAATGTGACCGCATTTAGTGATAAATGTGTTTCAGCCAAGCGTGATCGCGCATTGACGCAGGCGAGAGCCCGTGCAGTGGGTGATTATCTCTGGTCACAAGGAATAGATAGTCGTTTTATCTTTACACAAGGCTTGGGTAGTGATAAACCTATAGTGGATAACATAAAAAAAGGCGATAAGTCGCCTAATTCAAGAATTGAAATTACGTTTCGCGATGCAGTGGCATAGAGATAAAAAAAGGTAAGTGGAGAAAAATGAGTCGACAAGCTTGGAATTTAATTAAACAATCTAAGCAATTTTATGTTTTAACCTATCGAGGGGTTGGGGCTACACTGGTTGTCTCTATTGTTATTAATCTGTTTTTAGGTTTGGGGATCTATTATACTTATATGGGGCGAGGTCTACATGATTATTATGCTACCAATGGGGTCACTTACCCCGATAGATTGATTCAAATGGACTACCCTAATTATTCATCGGTTGCATTACTGGCTCCAGATCCAAGCACTGATGTTGACAACAAAGTCATACCCCAATAACAGAGGAAATTATGGCTGAAGATGCTTTGATGGTTGTTACGCTAAGAAACAATTTTTATCGAGATGGCCAACGTAGATTGATTCTAGTTTTGTTGGTATCAATGCTCGCTAATTTTGTATTGGCCGGGATTTTCTTTTATATCATATCGCATCCACCAGCCCCATTATATTTTGCAACTTCTATTAATGGTAGAATAACGCCTTTAATTCCTTTAGATACACCCAATCAATCTGATGCATCCGTATTGGAATGGGCAAATGTGGCAGCAACGGCAGCTTACACTTATAATTTTGTAAATTATAAAACCGAGCTCGTGGCTTCCTCTGGATTCTTTACGCCAGAGGGATGGGACCAATTTCTAACGGCCCTAAAGGCGTCTAATAACCTAGATGCTGTCGTTGCGAAGAAACTGGTTGTCTCTGCGGTAGCAACGAGGGCCCCTGTTATTCTAAAATCAGGTCCTTTAAATGGGGTTATGGCTTGGCAAATACAAATGCCCATTTTAGTCACCTATCAAAGCGTCAATGAATTTACTCAGCAAAATAATATCGTCACCATGCTGGTGGTTCGTGTACCCACATTGAATACGCCGTCAGGGATTGGAATTTCTCAATTTATAGTAGCACCAGCAAGTGGTGGGATAACCCAATGAATCGTAGCGAATTAAAGACGTTATCACGAGGGGTATTGATGCTAGGGATTTTCGTATCCTCTGTTTGTGGTGCTGCAGATCCAACGGCTAAGTCAGCCCAGCAGGCCTTAGAACAATTGCGTTTATTGCAGAACAAGTTATCTCCTGGTTCCAATGACCCATCTAGCAAGTCCTCAACCAATAACCCATCGTTAGCGTCAACAGCGCCTGAACCAAAGGGTGGCAGTCAACCGGTTAACGCCACAGGCAGTGCTGTAAAACCCGCTGCCACGGCGCCAGTTACGACCAATCAACCGTTGTCAGCATTAGCTGATAAAGAGACGATTGAATCCATGGCATTTGACAGTGTAACTGATCAGTTATTTCCATTGAGTTCAGAAGAAATTATCCGTATAAAACAACTTTATCATACCAACGAATTCGCACAGGCCTCTACTGCCGGTACGCCACCCAAGCCCACAGCCACCTCACAATTTGTGAATTTGTCGCCTGGCTCGACGCCACCCGTTATTCGATTATCGCAGGGGTTTGTTTCATCATTGGTCTTTCTTGATTCAACCGGTGCACCATGGCCAATTAATGCTTATGATCTGGGGGATCCCTCATCGTTTAATATTGTGTGGGATAAGACGGGTAACACCCTCATGATTCAAGCCAGCAAACTATATAACTATGGAAATCTTGCCGTGCGGCTACGGGGACTCAATACACCGGTTATGTTGACACTGATACCAGGTCAGAAAGCAGTCGATTATCGCGTTGATTTACGGGTGCAGGGTTATGGTCCGAATGCAAAAAGTATGCCTATGGAAGAGGGGATACCGCCCGCTGCCAATGATATATTACTTCATGTTTTAGATGGTGTGCCGCCACAAGGTAGTTCACGTTTGATTATCAGTGGCGGAGATGCGCGTGCTTGGTTATTAAATGATAAGATGTTCATTAGAACAGGGCTTACTATTTTGTCACCGGGTTGGATAGGTAGCATGACCAGTGCAGATGGCACACATGCTTATGAAATGCAAAAATCGCCAGTATTACTGGTTTCCTGGCATGGCAAGGTCATGCAGCTCAAGGTAGAAGGGTTATAATGGCAGGCAGAAAAGAGAATCTAAAAGCACTGTTTTCAAATACCCGCTCAAGGGTGATTATTATTTTCACGGTTCTTGTCTTATTGATAACTGTGTCTATAGGTCTTTTTAAAGTGTTATCAATCACTAATCCAGTCAGTAAAACCTCAGTGGATTTGTCAAATGCACCAGGAGGTATTCAGTCCATTCCTGGCAAGAAAGATCAAACAGCACAATATGCTGCTTTGCAACAGGCACAAAATGTTTCACAAGCTAGAAATGCAGCTGCAACAGGTAAAAGCGCGATACCCACAATCATCAGTACCCAAGGTTTTGGAGAGGGTGTGCAGCAGATTGGTCCAAAAAATGGAGAAGGTGGGGTAGGTTTTGAAACCCTGGCGCGTGAAAATATTACAGGCCCACAGCAAAGTTTATGGTTGCAGTCATTAAAAAATGCGAATTGTAGTCAATCCAGTGTGAACACTGTGATTAACCAAGGTGCTGCGCTGATTGATCTTAAAGTCGCATGCACTTGTGTTCAATTAAAAGATGATGGTTATAACTATACAGATTTAAAATCGATTTGCTCGTGTAAAGAACTAAAAGCGGCAGGGTACAATGCAAGACAAATGAAGGATGCAGGATCTACTGCGGCGCAATTAAGGAGCTGTGGATTTGATGCTTGTGAGTTACGTGCCGCAGGATTTACAGCACAACAAATGAAAGATGGGGGTTATTCAGACGGAGAATTAAAAGGGGCTGGATTCTCTGATACTGAAATTGCTCGCACAGCCGGCTTACCTGACGGGATTACCGCTGACGATGTACATAAGGCGGGTTGCCAAACCGATGCATTGATTCGCTTAAGAAAGGCAGGCGTAACGGCGTCTGCTATTCGACACATCAGTGGTTGCAGTGCGGCTCAACTAAAAGCCGCAGGATTTAGTGCAGGAGCATTAAGAGACGCAGGATTTAGTGCGGCCGATTTACTTAAAGCAGGATTTACTCCCACCGAGCTGAAACAGGCAGGCTATAGTGCTAGGGATTTATTAGATGCAGGTGTAACACCGGCTGATATTCTTGCAGCAGGGTATACCCCACAAGAATTGAAAGAGGCTGAGGCAAAGCTTCCGAATGGCGTCACAGCAGAGAGTATTAAGGCGGCCGGTTGTAGTGTAGAAGCTTTAAAAAGAGAGCGGCTTGCAGGCATTAGTGCCATAGCCATCCATCAGGATGCAGGGTGTAGTCCAGAAGAATTAAATGCGGCAGGCTTTACCAATGCGGATATAGCCAATGCAGGCTTTACGCCTGCAGAAATAGGTGCGATATCACCCACTGTGGGTGATGATCTAATAAAGGCAGCAGGCTGTGATCCCAAAAAGCTACATGATCTTCTTTTACAGCATGTATCAGCCAAACGTATTCATGATTTGAATGGTTGTGGTACAGAGGCCCTTAAAGCGGCAGGATATAGTGCACAACAACTTGCTGATGCAGGGTTTACACCACAGCAATTATTGCAGGCCGGCTTTACTCCGGCTGAAATAGCGGCGAACCCTGCTGAAGATACCCTGATTAAAGCGGCAGGTTGTGACCCCCAAAAATTACATGCGCTTTACTTACAGAAGATCTCTGCTAAGCGTATCCATGATTTAAATGGCTGTAGCCCAGCTGCGCTTAAAGCCGCAGGGTTTAGTGCTAAGGAACTGGCTGATGCCGGATTTACACCGGAAGAATTACTAGCAGCAGGTTTTTCACCTCAGGAACTAATGCAAGCTGGCTTAAGTCCAGTAGGCATTATTGCCGCGGGTAGAACCGCCAATTGTAGTGTGGACTCATTGAAGGCAGCACATGCCTTAGGGGTCTCCGCTGCAACAATCAAGCAGACCTTAGGGTGCAGTGCTAAACAAATGAAGGATGCAGGTTATACGGCTAAGGAATTAAAAGACGCAGGTTTCACAGCGGCTGATCTCAAAGATGCAGGATTTAGCGCAGGAGAACTTAAAGCGGCAGGATTTAGTGCGAAAGAGTTGCATGCGGCAGGGTTTAGCGCACAGCAATTGAAGGATGCAGGTTTTAGCGCTGCAGAACTTAAAGATGCAGGCTTTAGTGCGGCCGACCTGAAGAGTCTCGGGTTCACGGCAGCACAATTAAAAGCTTTGGGATATTCAGCCAAAGAACTCAAAGATGCTGGTTTTTCAGCAGAGGCGCTTCGTAACGCTGGATATTCATCCAAGGAATTAAAAGATGCAGGGTTAACATCGACCGACCTTAAAAAGGCAGGTTTTTCGGCAGAAGCGCTGCAGGAGGCAGGGTTTTCACCCAATGATACTGCTTTGGCAGGCCTTCAAGCGATAACCCCGCCCTCACCTGGCTCAATCGTTGTAGCCCTCCCTTCATTAAATGGCGGCACGGCACAAAATGCTTCTGTAGAAGCTGCGAACGCAAAGCAATTACAAGCCATTTTAAATCGTCAACAAACGTTAATGGCAGATCAACAATTTCAACAAAAAGTACAACAACGTGCAGCCGCAATGCAAGGGGCGGCATCGGCATATCTGGGCGTTTGGAAAATTGTCGCCGCGCAGGCCCCTGTTGCTGGCACGCCACCGCCTTCGCTTAAAGCGGGTGAAGGGGCTGTGGGCGGTAATAATTTAAATCAACAATCAATTGCCAATCCAGCTGCCCCCAATGCACAGCCAATCATTAAAGCGGGAGATGTTCTCTTTGCGGTACTGGATACGTCAGTGAATAGCGATGAGCCGGGACCCATTTTAGCAACCATCGTGTCTGGGAAGCTGAATGGTACAAAATTGATAGGTGCTTTCAATCTCCCCACAAACTCTGACAAAATAGTGATTAATTTTAATACCATGTCAGTCCCTGGTGCGCCTAAAACAACGTCTATTAATGCTTATGCGATTGATCCCAATACCGCTAGAACAGCCCTAGCCACTAAAGCCAATCATCATTATTTGCTTCGCTATGGTTCATTGTTTGCCTCAACCTTCATCGAGGGTTTCGGTAACGCGTTCCAGTCTGCTAATACTACCGTAACCATTGGTGGCGTTGGTGGGGCAACTAATACGACGATTGAAAATGGCGTAGGACGAACAACTTTAGAAAATGCAGTGATTGGTTTGGCAACCCTGGGTAAAGCATGGGGGCAGGTGGCTCAAGCACAATTTAATACGCCCACCACAGTTCAAGTCTGCTCGGGCACAGGGATTGGTGTTCTGTTTACACAGGACTTGGCTTCACTTTAATTTCAAGAGTAGGTACAAAATGGCAGACAATGTAGACGGCAATGATGAATATCAGTTTGATGAACTGGATCCAATGACACCCAACACTGGGGATGACAATGAGGCCCCGATTGCGGGCCCCGGTTTATCAGAGGAAATGCAAGGCGCCAGTGCTGGCTCGAATAATCTTAAACGAAATGTTCTGATCGTTGTGGCTGCAGTTATTCTTATTGTAGTGGTGTATAAATTTATAGAGGGAGGGTTTTCAACAAAATCTACCCCGTTGCCACCTGCTGTTCCTACAGCAGTAACGCCTGCACCAGCAGAACCACAACCAATCCCACAAACAATTCCAGAAGCAAGAATACCATCACCTGAAGCGGTAACACCTGCAGCAGAAATAAAAATAAATCAAAGCTTGTCCACCATTGAGGTGAGGCAACAAAGTTTGGGTGCCGATCTTAGCTCGGTGAATAATCAATTGGGTGGAATTAGTAATAGTCTTAATTTAATGATGACTAAAATGACAGAACTCAATGGGGTGATTGCTAGCTTGAATGCAAAAATTGATGAGCAAGCAACGATTATTGAACGATTAAATATGCCAAAGGAACATAAAAAAACACATTATATTCGGCATAGGACTGAAGGCCGACCTAAATTTTATTTGCAGGCAGTGATTCCTGGTCGAGCATGGCTTATTGCTACCAATGGGGCTACGTTAACGGTTCGAGAAGGTACAGTGATTGCAGGATATGGTATTGTTAAATTGATTGATCCAAATCAAGGGCGAGTCACAACCAGTTCTGGTCAAGTGATACGATTTAGTCAAGAAGACAGCTAAGGGTCGATATGCAACCATGGAATAATGATAATTACGTTGATGTGCTATCCAATATAGCCGCATCAATGGTGCCGGTTCAGAAGTTACTGACTGGCGCGGCTTATTTGATGGGCTTAGGTTTTGCATTCAAGGCGCTTCAAACCTTAAAATCTAGTGCTGAAGCAGGCAAAATGGGGGGAGGGGGCGGTAGTGGTGGTCATAAAGAGCCCATAATTTATATCCTAGTGTCATCCGTGCTTCTTTATTTACCGACAGGACTTGATGTCTTATTGAATACGACTTTCAGTACATCGAATATCATGAGCTATCAAACGGATACGGACATGTTTGGCCTAAGCGGCCCGGCTGGTGAATCCCTTACCTTAATTATTCGAACCATTGGCGTCATTGCATTTATACGTGGGTGGGTTCTCATTGCAAAATCGGCCTCCCATGGACAACAACCAGGCGGCATGGGTAAGGGATTAATTCATATATTTGGTGGCATACTTGCAATCAATATTGTGGCAACCATGCAAATTATTAATAATACGATCTATGGTTCGAGTTAGGGGTGATATACTTTGCGCAGTTAAGATACAGATGTAAGTATTTGCTGGAATTGTTACAATGAATGTTGTGAGAAACATATAAATCGTTAATAATAAGATTTAAGATGGTCGTTTAATTATTCTTTTAATAATAGGGGAAGCACATGGGTAAAATGGCAGTAAAACATAAGATTGTGTTGGGAGTTACCTTTTTGAGTTTGTTAATGGTTGCAGGGCTTGCTGAGGCAACAACCTCCCAAACGATAGGTAGTGTTGCAGCAAGTATAACTGGAACCTTTGCCAACATCGGTAAATTGATTACAGCAGCGTCTTATATTGCTGGGCTAGGTTTCTCAATTGCGGCTGTTCTGAAGTTCAAGGCGCACAAGGATAATCCTCAACAAACACCCGTTGGTCAGCCGATTGGTCTGGTTGTTGTTGCAGCGGGCCTCCTCTTTTTGCCTAACGTAATGACTTCAGTAGGCGCCACGTTGTTTACAGATGCTAAAACGGCAGGAGCAGGTGGTACCAGTATTTAAAGCTTAAGATTTTTGCCTAATGATAGGGCTGGAAATGGATGTTATTGTCTCTTCTGGCTTGTTCTTGATCTTAATATAACGTGGGTCTTTACATGGCTAATCCCCAAGGGCGCTGTGAGTTGAAACTAATGGCTAGTCCAGGTGCCTGGCGGCTCTACTCAGCTAGGAAGGCAGATACGCGTTTTACATCTTTTGAACAAAAAATTTTGCAGCGCGATCGCTATACGTGCCAATTTTGTGGGTTTCAAGCTCGATTTTATCAAGATGTCGTTAATCTTGATAATAATTACAACAACAATAAATTGGCCAATTTGGCGACCGCTTGTTGTTTTTGCTCTCAATGTTTTTTTATAGAATCAGTCGGTGTGGGTGGCTATGGGGGAGGGACTTTAATCTATTTGCCAGAATTGTCACAATCTGAACTAAATGGTTTATGTCATGTGCTCTTTTGTGCAATTACCAATGACACGGGTTATAAAAACAGTTCTCAGACCATTTACCGAAGTTTTAAATTTCGTTCACAGTTAGTTGAAGAAAAATTTGGTGAAGGAACCAGTGATCCATCAATTTTTGGTCATTTACTCATTGATTCTGGACCTATTTCTAAAGAAAAATCCGACAAAATTTTTAATAATATACGACTATTACCCTCAAGGGCCAAATTTCGTAAACAGATAGAACGGTGGGCAGCCAGCGCCCTAGAAGAAATTTCAGAGCAATGAGGCAGAAATATGACCAGAATGGTTGAATCTTTTTTTGAGGGTATTGATACCTTTTTTGCCTGGCTAAGCACGGCATTGCAACAAACAACAGAGTCTTATTGCGATCTGGAAACAGCAGATAGCCCCACGGTATTGGTTAATCATGACGGAACATTGGTTTCCATACTTAAAATTGAAGGTGTAACAGCTCTGGCAGGAACGGAGGAATTTACACGCTTGGTTGAAGGTTTAACCAATGCTTTTCAAGGGCCAATGGGACGGCCTGGTCATGCCCTTCAAGTTTTTTTTAGTCATGATAAGCAGAATATCAGGAAGCTGATTAAGGATATATATGCCAATGCTGAAGCAACGGAGCGGCGTTTAGAACTCAATCTTGATGATTTATTCAAGGAGCGTGTGGATTATTTGGCTCGATATTGTGCTGAAGAGCGTGTCTATTTCGTGTTAATGACGCGACCCTTTAATTTGCCTGCTGACCAATTGAAGCTATCCAATAAAGCTAAATTAAAAATGGTTAGAGAAAAAAAACTGCCTCCTTTTAGAAATACACAAACGCCTTTTGCTGCAATTCCTGAGTTACGAGACACCCATAGTGCTTATGTTCGATCCGTCCTCAATGATCTTGATTCGCTTAGTATTTTAGCCAAATTGCTAGATTCACATGCGGCCTTACATGCAATACGATTAACAGCAGATCCAGATTTTACAGCAGACGATTGGCAAGCAAGTATACCTGGTGATAAGCTTTCTGTTCGAGAGCTGAATGGTTTTGAAGGTGATATTTCCGATTTACTATGGCCTCCATTATCTAAGCAGGTCATTCCAAGAGATGCACTAACCATAGATCGTCGCACGGTGCTTGTTGGTGATAAAATATATTCTTCGGCTTATATTGATTTATTTCCCAAAGATATTAGGCCATTTATTACATTATTTACTCGTATACTACCGACGCATATTCCTTGGCGTATTTCTTTTTTAATGGAGAGTGAGGGTTTACCTACTTTGAAGTTGAAAGGAGTTTTAGCCGCTGTTTTAAGTTTCTCATCAGCTCAAAATCGATTGATCAGTGACTCTTATAACCTACTAAAATATTTAAATATTAATACGGATGAGGCCATTATACGATTACGAGTGGTCGCGACAACCTGGGCACCTGAAGGTGATATTCCATTGTTACGCCGCCGTAGTTCAGAGCTCGCCAAGGCCATTCAGGGATGGGGTTCAACAGATGTCTCTGAAATGTGTGGTGATCCTTTCGCAGGGTTTACCTCGACCATGCTCGCCACCACCCTGTCTAGTCCTGCAGTACCCAGTGTGGCGCCATTGTCTGCAATTATCTCCATGCTACCCATTACACGACCTGCATCCCCTTGGCAACAGGGGGCTTTATTGTTCCGCTCGCCTGATGGAAAACCTTGGCCATTTCAACCGGGCTCAAGCCAGCAAACCACTTGGATTGATTTGGTTTATGCGCGTCCTGGATCAGGTAAATCAGTGCTATCAAATGCACAAAATCTGGCACTTTGTTTATCTGCAGGCTTGTCACGCTTGCCACGGATTGCAATCATCGATATTGGACCCTCTAGTAGTGGCTTAATTTCTTTGCTAAAAGAGGCCTTGCCAGCGCCAAAGCGACATTTAGTGGCCTATCATCGGCTGCGAATGACGCCAGAATATTCAATCAACCCATTTGATACACAAATGGGTTGTCGCTATCCAACAGCGCTAGAGCGGTCCTTTTTGGTTAATTTCCTGACGTTACTAACAACACCATTGGGTGCTAGCAAACCTTATGACGGAATGCCAGATTTAACTGGGATGGTTGTTGATGAACTTTATAAATCATTTGCGGATGAGTCGAATCCAACGCCTTATTCGCCAGGGATAGAAGAGTTTATTGACAGCATACTTGAAGAAATCGGCTTTGTATTGGACTCCAAATCAACCTGGTGGGAGGTCACAGATTCTCTATACTCAGCAGGCTTCATTCATGAGGCGATCTTGGCACAGCGTTATGCCATGCCATTGCTTGCGGATGCTGCGTCTATTTGTCGTATAGCCGCTATCGAAGATTTGTATGAAAAAATTACTGCACCCACTGGCGAATCATTGATTAATTCTTTTTCGCGAATGATTTCTGGTGCTATTCGTGAGTACCCTATCTTGTCACGAGTGACAGCCTTTGATATTGGTGATGCGAGGGTGGTTTCTCTTGACTTGGATGAAGTGGCTAAAAGTGGTGGTGATGCTGCAGATAGACAAACATCGGTGATGTACATGTTGGCTCGTTATGTCCTTGCTCGCCATTATTATTTAACAGATGAGAGCATGAGCAATGTTCCGCTACAGTACCAGGCCTATCATAAGGAGCGTGTTTCACAAATACGTGAAGATCCCAAACGGATTGTATATGATGAATTTCATCGCACCTCTAAATCTTCTGCAGTTCGTGAGCAGGTCATTATTGATATGCGTGAAGGGCGGAAATGGAACGTACAAATTTCATTATTGTCACAATCTGTCGATGACTTTGACCCTGTTATGATTGATTTTGCTACCTCCATCTATATTATGGATGCAGGTCCTTCGCAAGCGATAGAAAAGACCTGTAAAATTTTTGGGTTGTCTGATACGGCGAAAGTTGCCTTGAGAAATCGGGTGCACGGCCCAAGACAAGGCGGCGCCACTTTTTTAGCTCAATTTTCTACTAAGATGGGGGTTAGTATTCAGTTATTGACCTTAACCTTAGGCCCTATTGAGTTATGGGCCTTTAGTACGACAGCTGAAGACGCCTCAGTACGAAACCAACTCTATCGGCACCTTGGTCCTTCAGAAGCCCGACGTTTTCTGGCCTCTTTGTTTCCGAATGGCTCAGTTACTAAAGAAATTACAGAGCGATTGAATAAATTAAAAGAAGAGGGTGGCCTGATTGAAGATGAGGGGAAGTTAGGTGTTTTAGAGCAGTTTGTCGCTGAAATACTGGATGCTTATTCTCGTGATCCAAATAGTAAAAGTCTTCCTTCTAGCCAAAAAAATTAATTCCACTAAGCAATTGAATCAGTCAACGTAAACCCATTTAAGATACCAGGGATGAATGGGTTAATTTGGTTTTGAGTTTTTAGGATATATCGTCCAGAATTTCCATTGACTTCGAAAAGAATTTGTAAATTAGAACTATCTTGTTCGTCAACCAATACATTAACTTTTTGTAGCATCTTGAAGAAAGCCCAGGGGCCTGTCTCATCCAACTCATATTGTTTGCCTTCGATTAAATTTAATGTCAGCTTTGCATTGGATTCTGGCCAATGAAAATTGATGAGCATATCACTTGATTGCGTATCGCTGAGTTTAGTATTGCCGATCACCAGTTGCAGATTTGATACCACGGGATCTAGATTTACTTTTTGAAGACTGAACTGAATCATACTTGACTGTTTTTGATCAGTGAAGAACATATTACTGATCACATTTGCACGAATCAGCTCAGTGATCATGTTGGTTGAAATGGGTAAGACATAGTTATTGAGTTCTTTTAGCTGCCATTGTGCTTGTGACATGTCTAAAAATGGTTTTAGATATTGGTCAATAAAATTATTTAGCACACCATGCGTTGAAAAAAATCGATCAAAATCTTCAATGGCGACCTCTTGGGTTTGCGCAGCATCAAAAGGGTATCGGTCGGCAATGTGATAATGGTAGTCCTGAATAACGGTTTGCTGCCATTGTTGGTTAATGTGATTTCGGGTGTCGTTTATTAAAATAAACCACGTGTCGTCAGCCACTTGTTTTGCCCAGGTAGCTACAGGCTCAGGTAGTTGTTGAACGTGGTTATAAAGGGCACTCAGGGGGTTTGAGAGCTTATCCCCATCAAAGCGTGCTTTGGTTAGCGTAAATGCAGTTCTACCCTGATCATTGACCATAGATAAGGTGGTAAGAAATAGCTCTAGTTCATTGAGGTTTGAGGTGAGGACCTTTACTGCTGAGTGGCTCATAAGACTTAATTCAGTAAATTTACTTGAAATTTCACGATTAAATAAAGCGGAATTTTCTCCTAGCTCTGGACTTGTTTGTTGTTGTATCAGCATCACCAAGGTATTGATAGCATTTGATTGATGCAGCGATTGGGTTAACTGGCGAGCTGCTGCATAGTCCTTGAAATGGTGGGGGCTCGTTTTGTGCATAAAATTTTGCCACCAGAGGACATATTCATAACAATAAGCACTTTGAATCAGTGCTGGTAAATCACTGAGGTCCTGGCGGGCCAGTACCCAATTGTCTGTTTGTAATTGGGCTGCAATGGTGGGTAACATGCCAATGATCTGTTGAAAACCTGTTTTAGTAAAATAGACAGGTAATGCGTTATCGGCAAGGTCAAACCCTTCAATGGTCAACGATTTTTTTTCAGGTGGAAAGTAGTCCTTGGCCAATGAGTAATATAAATAGCCTGCTGGTAATGCATTTAAGTAATTTCTAACATCACTGACGATTTGGCGATTGATGGTGATGGGCTGGAGTGGTTGCTTTATTGCTTGTTTTAATAGGGCTAATTTTTTTTCTAAATTTTCTTCTGAGGAATCATTTTTCCAGTGGGTACGAAACCAGGTTAACACATTGGCTTGTACAAAGTGGGTTGGCTCAGCTAGCATTAAATAAATTTTAAGGGCTTGATAGCGTATTGCATTGGATTGCCTTGTGTCGATAATGGTTTGTTCGATATCTGCAAGGACTGTTGGTAAAAAATTCCCTTGAAGATGTTGCTGGGTATGCAGTTGTAGCTGAACCTTCAATTGTTGAATCGTCGGTAGAAAAAGGCCATTTGTAGTGAGATGGTCTAGCGAGGTTGAGGCTTTTGATAAATGATAGAGTGCAGAGGGCTCGTTGGTATTTTGTTTGATTAAGCCATCATAGGTTAATAATTCTTTGCTAACATCATCTAGTGAATGGGCTGATTTAAAGTGCTGTGTTCCTATCCATAGAAGTGATGAACCAACCGCACCCATGAGTATTCCAACAACCCACTGATGAGATAGGGTGATTTGGGGGGCTCGGTGTTTGGTATCCATTTGGAAGGAAGACAAAGCCCCTTCAATGAAATAAGCGCGGTGGTTAATGGATTGCGGGAATTTATCCTGCACTGTTAGTGCATATTCATGTTGAATTTTCTTGTTCAGACGGTCTAAGCTTACGCCGCCTTGCTCTCCGCTGGTGAAGTAGAGTGATTGAACTCGAAATAAGGCGGGCGGAATGGTTTGGATAAGCGCCTGTATGGTTCGTCCAAGGCTAGCCAATTGAAGGGGAAATTCACGGATTAATGTGCGTTTCACACTAGAGCGGGCGGGATGCATTTTATGGATAACTTGTTGGCCAAGTACTTCAATCAAATGTTCAAATTGTGTTTTATAGTTGTTAAGAAATTTACCTTGGTGCATTTTCCAACTCAAAGAAAAACCAAGTGGTTTGAGTAAGTCAGTGGGATGTTCATTCTGAAAAAATTCACAAAACCCTGCCAAGGCATCTAATTTAGTAAAAATAATTGTTGTATCAACACGATATGTTAAACTTTGACCAAAACGCGTCAATAAATGGGTATGGGCTTTACTGTGTTCTATAAATTCTAGGGGCTCAGAAATCAATAGACAACTAATATCTATACACAAAATAATGCCAGTAATTTTTAAGGTGCGATGGCAGCGATTGATTTGTTTAAGAGTATATTCCAATAGATTTTTGCTTTGGTTGAGCCAGGATTCTCCCAACTCGACAATAAGACCGTGTTGATTGAAGTAAATTTCAGCAGAACAATCGGCATCAACCGCCACATGCTCAAAATGACTTTGCTGCAGTAAGGTTGTTTTACCTTGGTTATCTCTTCCTATAAGGAGGATGAACGACAGCTCATTCTGTTGGGGTTTTAAGGGTATAATTATTTTTTTAATCGCATCACATAACGTTTTTAATGACTTATCCATTAATTATCCAGCGTATTGGCGAGTATCGTGTGCTCAATAAAGACTTTTTTAGCCTTTTCCTCAAGCAATAGATGACTGATGAAGTAGATGGAAATTAATAGACCTAAGGCTATCAAAGCAGGTAGAATAATGCGCTTGTGATTTATTGGCTCAGGCGGTGTGTTTTTTTTCTCTTTAAAAAGTCGATAGGGTTTATTTGCCCGATTTTTTTGAATTAATTGATATAATTCCTCAATGATATTATCCAAAGTTTGCCGACCATCCAATCGTAAATGCTGTTCGCCTTCAAATCCTGCAATTAAGCAATAATAGGCTAATTCAAGCAGATCAAGGTATTGGTTGGTGCGCTCCTTGATGTGAGAAATGATATCAAAAAATCGGCGCTCTGGTCCGAGATCATCGTGGGATGAGGGCGTGAATGCTTTGAACACAGCGGGTTGCTCATAAAGGCGCAAATAATTTTTACCCAATAACTCATCGATGGTCGCACTCAATAGGTAGGATGCAATCACGATGAATTCATTGGCATAGTCGTGTCGAGCCAATCGACTGTGAAAAGCATGCAACTCATGTTCAATATTATCTCGAATGTCGTTGATGGGCGGTAGTGTGGGGGAAACGCTCAGTCGTTCCAGCAAAGATAATAAGGGACCGGCTGCTGCAACCAATGGGTTTGTGGTTGAGGCATTGATGAAAAGTTTTGACCGATAATAACCCTTAGGAATGGGGTGGTTGCCGGGTATTGCAAATCGGCTTACAAGAGAAGCCGAATAAGGTTCGGCGGACATGGTCAAACTCCAGTTAGATGCATGATTTTCATTCTAAAAAATATAATACGTTATCTGTTCGGTCTTGTCGATAAAATTAGTAGGTTCTGGCAGTGCTGTCTCACAAGTCTCCTGAATCTATGCTGCGCGTGTTAGCAAGTAGAGCCTTGTTTCAAGTGCCACTCCCTGACGGTCGTGGCTCGGATTACCCTGTCAAAACTGAATGTGGCTTGCTTAGGAAGTTATTTAGAAGCTCAGCCTTAATAGGCCATTTCAAATGCAGCCAATTGTTTTTCTAGCTGCCATTGTAGTTGTGCTTTTGGATTTTTCTGGATAAATGCCTCACAGTTAGCACTGTTAACTTCATGGCATTCAGAGACCATCTGTTGTTTTTTGGCGGACTTCCAGAGACTTTGTCCCGGTAGGAAACTGTAGGTTAGTGCATTGCGGTTAATATTTTTTATGGTTTCATAATCGAGGTGGTGCGTTATCACTGCTTCGACATATTCATGGGTTAAATCGGTGCGAAGAATGCCCTCATCATCAGTGGAAAGCACTACGGGGACGTTAAAGAGTAAATAATGTTTTAGGGGGTGTTGTTTCCCTGAAATACCTAAGATTTTTCGGTTGCTGGTGAGATTAATTTCTACAGGAATTGGGATGTTTGCCATTTGGTTTAATAGCATATTGGGATTCCATTCAGCTGCCAAAATATTGACACCATGGCCGATACGTTGTGCGTGTCCTATGAAAATGGCATTTGAAATGTGGTAGTTTAGTGGCCCCGAGGACTTCGATCTAGGTGGCAACTCGCCAGCATGTAAAGCAATATTGACTGTTGGGTAGAGCTTATGTAGATACTTGAAAATTTGCATTTGCTGATAATAATCACGCATTGAAATAATTCCATCTTCAGCTTGTACCAGATTGATACCCACAATCTCTTCAGAGCGGGCTGCAGCAGCGAAACCGTTTAATGCTTGTGCAAACACCTGAGGAAGGGGTTGCTCACGCAGCACATAATATTGAAATTTTACAGTGAGGGTGCAAACCGCCTGTTGTGGCAATGTGTCACAATGGAGGTTTTTGCGTGCTGCTTGCAAAATACGAGTGCTTTCTGTGATTGTATGTTGAATATTGGCTTGAAATTTTTCATTGGCCAATAACTTGTCTCGTTGAAGGGGGAGGGGCGTGCTAGAATTTGTTGTTTCAGCAAATTTAGCTGAATCGGCATTATCTGGCAGTATTTGAATTTCTAAATACAATTCATGTTGTTCTGCTGCGCGTTGCATGATATCAGCCAGAAGGGTTGGACGATTTTCCTGGATGAGCGGATTAAACTTCCAAAAAGTTGCGAAAAATTGGTCATGGTCTGATGGTTTGCCAGAGGCTTCATCATTCATGGACCAAGTATTAATGACTTGTTCATAAAGGGCTGTTTTTGGTGAAATCGTTGAGGTTTGAACCCCATCACAGGCGGGTGGTTTGCTTAATTCAGTCGTTTTGGGGTTGAGACAATAGTCCCCAAGAGCGGCTATGTTCAATAGGGTTTCGGGGTAAACACCACCAGCCAAGTGATAATGCAGCTCTCCCCCTTTGGGCATGGTTTTAAAAAAATCATACAGTGCTTTTGGGTCTGATTTAATGGCCTCAAAGTGATCATTAACACTCGCCGCTGAAGATAAACCAACACCTATTAATAAGGTGAACAATAATACTCGAAAAACACGCATGAATGGATAGCCCCACGGTAAATTTGTGTATTATTTTCTCATGTTGTTCTTCTCGCGTCAAGGTACCCCTTATCGCTGAGCCACAGCCAGTCCCTTTAAAATCGTCAAGGCCGCATAGAGTTGATAATCTTCACGGATTAGATTTTTATCAACATTGTTGGCATTTTTCAGCGGGGCGGTTTGAGTCGTGTTTTTATTGAGAATGTGCCCACTTAGATCCGCTTCTTCAAAGCCTATAAAACCATCTTTGTTGTCTGCTGCTTTAGCGACCTTTACTTCTTCTACAATGATATCAGGGGTAATTCCTTTGGCTTGGATTGAGTTGCCTGAGGGGGTGAAATAGAGTGCCGTTGTTAACTTGATTCCACGCTTGCTATCCAAGGGTAAGACGGTTTGCACAGAGCCTTTGCCAAAGCTTCGGGTACCCAGAATAATAGCGCGTTTGTTGTCTTTGAGTGCGCCTGCCACAATTTCTGAGGCAGAAGCTGAGCCATTATTGATGAGGACGACCATCGGGACATCGGCAATGATATCGCCTTGTTTGGCCATGGCGGTGAATTTAGATCCAGGGAGACGGCCTTGTGTGTAGACGATCATTTCGGGATGGCCTTTTTTATCTTTGTCGAGAAATGCATCAGACACTTGGATGGCTGAGTCTAACAGTCCACCGGGGTTGTTACGTAAATCCAAGACCAAGCCTTGTAATGTTCCACCGGCTTGATGTTTCAGGTGTTCGATGGCGTGCTCCATGTCTTTATAGGTTAGAACTTGAAATTGGGTCAGGCGAATGTAGGCGTATTTATTATCTAAAAGCTTGCTCTTGACACTTTTAATCATAATTTTTTCACGGACCAGTGTGAAATTTAAAGGTTTGGTTTCACCTTTTCGAAGCACTGTTAACTCAATGGGACTTCCAGCTTGGCCGCGCATTAAATTAACGGCATCTTTGAGCTCTAGGCCTTGGACTGATTTTGATCCCAACTTAATGATGTAATCGCCGGGTTTTATGCCTGCTTTAAAAGCCGGTGTATCTTCAAGGGGGCTCACCACCTTGACCACACCGTCCTCCATCGTGACCTCGATACCTAAACCACCAAATTCTCCATTGGTTGATGTTTGTAATTCTTTGAAATCTTCTTCATCTAAATAACTTGAATGCGGATCAAGACCACTCAACATCCCACGGATGGCATTATCAAATAAGACTTTATCACTGACGGGTTTGACATAATATTTTTTAATTTCATTCAGGGCATTGGAAAAACGTTGGACGTCTTCCATCGGGATGCGTTGTGAGGTTGCGGTATTGGGTGTGGTTTCAGGATCGGCACAGGTGACGGTTGGAGAAATGGAGAGGACCGTGACAGCAATGAACAGTGCGCTACCATACCATGTATTATTAAGCATTTAATTCTCCTTTTAAATCGCTTCCTTCCTTCATCCATCCTTCAACAGTTATCTGCTGTTTCAAGCCAGAACAGCTGCTGAGTTGTTTTTAGGAAACGCTTTGTTATTATTGCCACAGAATGATCAAGATAACCATGCCGCTGGCGAAATTGCTTTTCCATGCTGTCTTATTTCGAAGTATAGACCGTTTTGTTTAATCCCGCCGCTATGTCCTACAGTCGCGATTTGTTCGCTTTGGCTTACAAAGTCTCCTTTTCGCTTAAACAAGGATTGATTATGTGCATAAAGCGTCATAAATCCTCTGCCATGATCAATGATCAATAAAAGGCCATACCCTTTTAACCAGTCGCTAAAAACCACCTTTCCAGCATAAACGGCTGTAACGGAGGCACCCTCATGGGTATAAAATACAAGGCCTTGATTGATTTTTTCTATGTTTTTAGGGCTTATATTGACGGGTTGGGGGAGTTTTGTATGGGCAAACAATAAGGGACGTTGGTTTTGCAGGATAGTTTGTAGGTTCAAGGAGTTGAGTAATTTTGAGAGATTATCTTTGTTGTTTTGGTATTCTTTGAGCACGTGTTGTTTGTTTTCGATGTCGTTATCCAGCGCATGAAGGATCTCCAAACTATGGCGTTTATCGGACTCAAGTTTTGTTTTGTCAAGATTGAATTGATTTTGGCGCTCCATCTGCTGTATGAGTTCTTGGCGAAGTGTCAGTTGGCTTTGAGTGAGTTTGCTTTGAATGCCATGAAGTTGGTGAATGTTTTTTTGACGTGATTTGATGACATATTGGTAAAGGGTGAGTATGCGGTTTGTGGTGTAGGGGGTATCTTGATTCAATAATCCTTTTAGGGGTTGATATTCACCCATCATATAACGCGCACGTACGTGTTGGGCTAGCAGTGATTGTTGTTGATGTAATTGGTCACTTAATCCAGTGACCTCTTGTTGTAATTCATTAATTTTACTTTGATTACTTAAGATGACTAGTTCTGATTGATGGAGTTCCCATATGGTTAAGCCCATTTTTTTTTCAATATCAGCCAGTTCATGGTTCAGTTGTTTATTCTTTTCATGGGCGCTGGTTAATGTATGTTGTAGGGTGCTAATTTTATTAATCAATTGATTGAGTTTTATTTTGGTTTCCGACATGGCCGCCTTTTTTGCATAAGTCAGCTGGGGTAGCAGCACGAAGCTTATGATGAGGGCCATGTTGAAAAACCGGGTTAAATATTTAACGTTGAGTAACATGATTGTCTACCAATAGTGCATCACCTGTCATTTCCTTAGGGGGTGTTATCCCAAGTAAGGTTAACACAGTTGGGGCGATGTCGATGAGGCTGCCTTCTGTTTTTTTAATATGCCAATCACCGCCAATATACAGGAAAGGCACAAGGTGATTGGTGTGTGCCGTATGGGGTTGTTGGGTTAATTCATCAAACATGGATTCAGCGTTGCCGTGATCGGCTGTAATGATGAGTTGCCCACCTACCTTCTTTAATGCTTGCCAAACATCATGCATCATCAGGTCTAAATACTCAATGGCATGAACCGTTGCTGCAAAATTTCCAGTATGGCCCACCATGTCTGCATTGGCATAATTGCAAATGATCACATCAAAATCAGCTTGTTGAATGGCATCGATGAGGGTATTTGTTAATTTGTAAGCACTCATCTCCGGTAGGAGATCATAAGTTCTGACCGCAGGCGATGGGATTAACATCCGTTTTTCAAGGGGAAATACTGTTTCTGAGCCGCCATTGAGGAAAAAAGTAACATGCGCATATTTTTCAGTTTCAGCAATCCGTAATTGTCTTAAGCCATGGTTGGCGATGATTTCACCTAGCGTGTTGCAGTGGTCAGGGGGAGGGAACGCAGGCTTTGTGGGGAGTGTATCAGCATAGTGGGTCATGCTCATGAATTGTTTAATGATGGGTGTTTTGTGGCGAATAAAACCGTGAAAATCCTTGGCAATGAGGGCCTCAGTCAATTCCCTAGCCCTGTCGGCGCGAAAATTAAAAAATAGAACGGCATCCCCATCTTTGATGGCAACGGGTTTAGCAATGCGTGTGGGGGGGATAAACTCATCTGTGATTTTCTGCTGATAAAAGGCATGAATGGCATCTTCAGCTGTTTCAAAATGGTAGTCGCTTTGTGCTTCTGTTAAAAGGCGATAGACGGGTTCGACACGTTCCCAGCGGTTATCTCGGTCCATTGCATAATAACGTCCAGTTATTGAAGAAATGCTTGCGACTGGGTATTGAATGAGATGAGCATTCAATTTTTCCAAACAAAACAGCGCACTTTGAGGAGGGGTATCACGCCCATCAAGAAATAGGTGAAGATAAATTTTTGAGAATTGAAGCGCTGCACACAAGGCTAAAAAAGCACATAAATGATTTTCATGGCTGTGGACGCCGCCTGGGGACAGGAGGCCTAAAACATGTAGGGCTCCGCCAGTTTGTTGCAAGTCTTTAATGGTTTCTATAAAAACGGGGTTTTTAGCAAATTCTCCATTTTTTATTGCCTCATTAATCCGGGTTAAATCCTGTGAAATAACACGCCCTGCGCCGATGTGCATGTGTCCGACTTCAGAGTTCCCCATTTGCTCGTTGGGCAAACCCACGGCGGTTCCTGATGCCTTAAGGAGGCTATGGGGTTCTGTAGCCCACCAAGTATCCCATTGGGGGGTTTTTGCTGCAGCAATGGCATTGTTGGCTTTATTTTCAGAATAACCCCAGCCATCAAGAATCATTAGAACCAGGGGTAGGCTTTTGGCCATGGATTCTCCTTTCGAGCAAAAAAACTTAGAGGATTTTGCTCAGGGTCATGAGACCCTTAATATTTTTTATTAAAGAGGTTAGACTATAGGACATTTTTACTGAAGGATGAAGTGGGTTGAATCAAAAATTACCGCAACATGTTGCTATTGTGATGGATGGCAATGGACGTTGGGCTGAAAATCGTGGGTTATCTAGGATTCAGGGGCATAGTGCCGGGGCTGATAGTGTGAAGGCCATTGTCCAGTGTTGTTTGCAGAAGCACATTCCGGTCTTAAGTCTATTTGCCTTTAGCAGTGAAAATTGGGCGCGGCCTGCAATGGAGGTCGATGGCCTGATGCAACTGTTTATTCAAGCGTTGGCGCGTGAATTAGCCGAGCTCCATGAGCATGGGGTGTGTTTGCGGTTTACGGGAGATCGACGCCAATTATCATCCGCTTTGTCTGCTGAGATGACGGTGGCTGAGAAGTTTACAAGCAAAAACAGTCAACTTGTCTTGAATGTGGCAATGAATTATGGTGGGAAGTGGGATATTTTACAGGCGGCCACAGCGCTTGCAAGGCAGGTTTCCGAAGGGTTGCTCTCCCCTGATAAAATTGATGAAGCCGTTTTCTCAACATTGCTCAGTACCCACGGTTTACCCGATCCAGATTTATTTATTCGCACGAGTGGTGAGCAGCGTATTAGTAATTTTTTTCTATGGCAGCTCGCTTATACAGAACTTTATTTCTCAGAAACGCTGTGGCCTGATTTTACAGCCAGTGAGTTTGAAAAGGCCCTGGATTGTTTTATGACACGTCAACGGCGCTACGGTCTGACGAAGGCGGTTAAAGATGTTTAGACAGCGCTTATTGACCTCTCTGGTTCTGATTCCATTGGTTTTGTTGGCTATTTATTACGCTAGTTTATGGCTTTTAGGCGCCATTGTTGGCGTATTGCTTGTTTTAAGTGGATGGGAGTGGATTCAATTAATACCGATTCAACGCCCAATAAATAAACTGTTTTTTATGATCGTATTGATAATTTTCGTCGGATTGAGTCCCTATGGGTTTGATGAATGCTTGATAGGTGGGTTGGTGTTTTGGGGATTGATTACCTTGGCCGTGCTCACGTTTCCTGCCTCACAAGTGATGTGGGGCAAACGGGTCATTGTCGGTGGATCGGGTATCTTTTTATTGTCTTTATTTGCAAATGCGCTCTTTGGTATTTATCAAACAGCCCTTGGTCCGGATTTAGTGGTTTATTTACTTTGCTTGGTTTGGGCAACAGACATCGGTGCTTATTTAGCGGGTAAACGCTTTGGTCGGCATAAATTAATCCCCTTGGTGAGTCCTGGAAAAACGCTTGAGGGGGCATCGGGCGGTTTATTCTTGGCCATGCTGGTTGCCTTGATTGGTTATTTTTATTTTAAACCCGAGGCTGTGGTGATTTGGTATTGCATGGCGATAGTGACGGTATTGATTTCAATGGTGGGTGATTTGGCGATTAGTATGTTGAAGCGGCGCAGTCAAGTAAAGGATACCGGCGCTATTTTTCCAGGTCATGGAGGGGTGCTTGATCGCCTAGATAGTTTGATTGCCGCAGCCCCAATCTTTTATTTTTTCCTTTTGTTTTTAGGCATCCCATGATCCAGATCTGCCTCACTTTATTATATTTTATGCTGGCCTTACTGTTGCTGATTACAGTCCATGAGTTGGGACATTTTTTAGTGGCTCGCTGGTGTGGGGTTAAAGTGCTTCGCGCATCGTTTGGATTTGGCAAGGTATGGGCATCCTGGCATGATAAGCGGGGAACGGAATTCGCATGCTCCTTCATTCCGCTAGGGGGCTATATAAAAATGCTGGATGAGGCCGAGGGGCCTGTCTCTCCAGAAGAGCGTCATCTTGCTTTTAACAACCAATCCATTGGGGCACGGATGGCCATTGTGCTTGCAGGCCCTCTGTTTAATTTTCTTTTTGCATTTCTGGCCTTATGGTTGGTATTGGTATTAGGCATCAAAGGCCTTGCCCCCATGATTAGCGAGATTAAATCTGGGAGTATAGCCCATCGTGCGGGCTTAAGTTCGAAACTGGAGATTTTGTCCCTTAATGGCAGAAAGACTACAAGTTGGTATGAGGTTGAGCGTGCTTTGATGCCCTTGATAGGGACGCATGAGCCCATTGAGATAACCGTGAAGTCATTAACCACCGCTGAAGTAACAACAAGGTCGCTTCCCTTAGACACCTGGCAATTGGATACGAACAATCCTGATCTATTAGGAAGCCTTGGGATGACACCTTTTGTGCCGAGCATACCGCCGATTATCGGTCAAGTGGACAGCGCGTCTCCCGCGGCCTTAGCGGGCTTACAGGTCGGTGATGTCATCACGGATATGAATGGTGAGGCCATTTCAGATTTTCAACAATTGCTTGATGTGACTCAGCATCATCGGAATGAATCCATTGAATTAGGCATCACGCGGGACAAGCGTCATAAAACGGTTGTAATGACCCTGGGAAGCATTAAAAGCCAAGGAAAAACAGTGGGTTTTCTTGGCGTGCGTTCGCAATGGGTCGATTGGCCGCTGCGTTGGCAGCGGACCACGCGTGAACCACCAATACAGGCAATAGGTACAGCATTTAAGCAAACAATAGGTATAACCGGTACAACCCTGTCTCTGATGAGTCAATTGGTGATGGGAAAATTATCGTTTAAAAGTCTCAGTGGTCCAGTGGGAATTGCACAAGGTGCTGGGGACTCAGCTCAAAGAGGATTAGTCTACTACTTGTCATTTTTAGCATTGATTAGTATTAGTTTAGGGGTCGTTAATTTATTACCTATTCCCCTGCTCGATGGCGGTCAGTTTCTGTATTGTTTCATTGAGCTTCTGATTCGTCGTCCCTTGTCAGAAAGACTGAAATTAATAGGGGGCTCCCTTGGGTTCATGTTATTGGCTACGATGATGATTATTTCTGTTTATAATGATATCTCTCGATTAACAGGATAGGTCTATGGGATCACCAAAGCGGAAGATTCAAGCCCGTTGGCTTATTTTTCAAAAGGATAATTTACTATTGAAAATCCCTAAAAACACCTTGCTCGGTGATAGGGAGTCTGCCTTAATCGCCCCTCATTTTTTAAGATGGTTTAAGCTGGGATGCTTTAATAATATAGTCTATTACTGTGCTGAAATAGGCACTGACACCTTGCTTCCCACGACGCTTCACCGCTTTCCATTACGACAAGCATTGGGCTTGTTTGGTGATGAGGCTTATGGTCTGGTCGTCAAGGCTTGGTCGGTCATTAATTGGGATAAAAACCATCAGTTTTGCAGTCGTTGTGGTTGTAAAACCGAGCATCAACCCAAAGCATACGAACGCCTATGTCCGTCTTGTGGTTTGAGCTTTTTTCCACGTTTATCCCCCTCTATTATTGTGCGTATCAAAAAAGACGATCATATCCTTATGGCAAGAGGTCCCCATTTTCCGCCGGGTGCTTATGGTCTAATTGCAGGGTTTGTTGATGTGGGTGAAAGTGTTGAGGAGGCGGTCAAACGTGAGGTATCAGAGGAGGTTGGACTGCAAATAAAAAATTTATTGTATTGGGGATCGCAGCCTTGGCCTTTTCCCGATTCATTGATGTTGGCATTCACAGCCGACTATGCATCAGGTGAAATCATCATGGATCCGGATGAAATTGAGAATGCTGGCTGGTACAAATCGGATAATTTACCAGGCCTGCCATCGACAGCGCTTAGTATTGCAATGAAATTAATTAATGATTTTGTTAGGGGCGGATAAGCGGCAGCAGTTCTGGGCGAATAATTAAAGCCAGAGTTTTAAAGGCGTTCCAAGCTTCATGAAAAAAAATCTTCATACAATTTTCTGTTTACTACACTGATCTAACGGTAGAATCACACTAAACTGATCGGCATGTTGCTCATTTTGTCGTAGGTCGCGCTCCTTTGTTCGACCTACGTCCGAATATTTTTAAGGTTATTTTTTGTGCAAAAAAGCGGGCGTTTAATGTGAAAGGGACTGTGATTGATGATATATTTTTAATCGGTTAGGCCATAAATGATTTTCTAGACCGTATGAGAATTTAACATCAGCATAAATGGGTTCGCCCATAATACCTGAAATCTATCGTTAATAAGTGAAAAATTAAACCCTACATGATATTATCCCGCGCAGTATATGAAAATGCTGTTGGTAGCTGAATTGGGTTGGCCCATTCATTGGTGTGTTCTCGTCGTGCTAGGTGTCTATATCATAATGAAAAAAAACAGTAAAAAGATTGCCTTAATAGCCTGTTGTTCTACCGCATTGCTTTGGTCGGCTCAAATACAGGCGGCCAGTGGTTTTATCGTGCGTGATATTAAAGTGACAGGTTTGCAACGGGTCAGTACGGGGACCGTGTTAAACTATTTGCCAGTGCAGGTTGGGGAAGAAGTGGGCCCCAATTCCACACCAAAAATCATTCGTGCATTGTATGACACAGGGTTCTTTCAATCGGTGGTGTTGGAACGTCAAGGCAATACACTGATTGTCCAAGTGGTAGAACGCGCAACGATCGGATCGATTACTTTTGCGGGCAATAAAGACTTGCCCAGCGATAAATTCAGAGAAATCCTCAAAGATTTAGACTTGGTGAAAGGGCGTGTGTTTCAGCGAGCATCCCTTGAACACCTCGAGAAAGAGTTAAAACAAGCTTACAATGCGCGAGGAAAATACAATGCGCGCATAGAAACCAAAATAACCCCGCAAACTGAAAATCGCGTGGCCATCACTGTGACTGTTTCTGAGGGTCGAGTCTCGCGTATTAAAGAGATAAAGATCATTGGTAATCATCATTTTTCATCAAATGAACTGCAGCCTGAACTGACCTTGGCTCGCAGTGGCCTGTTTACTTATTTTACAAAAAAAGACCAATATTCAAAAGCTGCCATGGATGCCTCCTTAGAGGCCTTGCGATCTTTTTACCTAGACCGTGGGTATTTGAAGTTTACTATCGTCTCCTCACAAGTGTTGCTTGCGCCGGATAAAAAAGACGTCTTCATTAATATTCATATTGAGGAGGGCCCTCAATATCGATTTTCAGGGTTTGCTGTGTCAGGCAAGACCGTTTTATCCAAACAAAAAATTGAGTCGCTTATCCAAGTGAAACAAGGAGAGGTCTTTTCACGGAAAAAAGTCACAGAGAGTATTTCTGCTGTGGGCTTGGCCTTGGGTGACGTTGGGTTTGGTTTCCCTGCCGTTAATGCGGAGCCACGTATCGATGAGAAAAACAAGACCGTATTCGTTACATTTGTGGTTGATCCCGGCCGCCATGTTTATGTCCGTCGTATTAATTTTCATGGGAACACTAAAACAGCTGATTATGTATTGCGTAACGTGATTCGACAGGACGAAGGTCGGTTGCTATCGTTGCATAATATCAAGGAATCAGAGCGCCAATTACGACAATTAACCTATTTAAAGAACATTGATGTAAAAACAACCCCCGTATCAGGGGCGAATAATCAAGTGGATTTAGATGTACAGGTAGAAGAGGCATCTTCCGCTGAGGCGAGTGCATCCTTAGGATACGGTACAACAGGGCCACAATTTAATGCGGCGGTGAGCCAACATAACTTCATGGGTACGGGACGCACGATTGGTTTGGCTTTTGATGCCAGTTATTGGGGGCAAAATTACTCATTTAATTACTATAATCCTTTTTATACGAAAACCGGTGTAGGGCGTGGATTTAATCTTTATTTCCAGAAAGTCGATCCTAGACATTTAGATATTAGTACGTATAGCACCAATCGTTTTGGTGGCGATGTGAATTATAGTGTCTTATTAAGTGAAAACAGCAGTGTGCAATTTGGATATGGTTATCAGGGGTTACGGATTCAATCCCCTGGATCAGTGCAACAAATCCAAAACTTTGTAAATGAATATGGGCGTGAATTTAATCAGTTTCGTTTGAGCACGGGATGGAATCGCAACAGTTATGATCAAATGCCCTACCCGAATAGGGGGCTTAACCAGCAGGCCAGGGCGATGGTTGCCTTGCCATTAACGACACAATCCTTTACCTATTATAAAGTCGACTATCAAGCGCGAGTATTTTATCCGCTAGTGCGAGGATTTATTTTTACGGTACTTGGCAATGTTGGGTTTGGAAATACCTTTGATGACCGAGGATTACCATTTTATGAGAACTATTATGCAGGGGGTATTGCACAACCAGGCCAGGTGCGCGGGTATGATAGCTACTCTTTAGGTCCACAAGATAACCATGGCAACTCCATCGGTGCGAACCTACTTTTGAATGGCAGTGCAGGCCTTGTTTTCCCCTATCCTTTAAGTCGTGAAAATGTACGGACCATGGCTTTTGTTGATGCGGGTAATGTGTTTGTTCAGGGTACGCCTTTGGCGTTGAGTGGAACAGGTGAAGGACCCATGCGATACTCTGCAGGGTTGTCCGTTGAGTGGCGTTCACCCTTTGGTCCGTTGGCCTTTAGTGTGGCGAAACCATTGAATTTGCAACCAACTGACAGACAACAATATTTTCAATTTACCCTGTCCTCTAGTTTTTAAGCATTTGGCGATTGAGAGTTATCGCAACCTGTAATTAATTGTGCTAGCATCTATAGCCCAGTTAAAATAGGGATGCAGGTTTGGGTTATATAGTTAGGACGGTTTTTGCTATACTGCACGCAGCATAATAACCGTCCGTCAGTTTTTCAATTGGGAGTGAGATAATGAAACGAGTAGGTGGTATTTTAATTGCGTTAATGTTTAGTTTGGCAAGTGTTAATGTATTTGCAGATGGGACGAAAATTGGTGTGGTTGATTTGCAGAAAATCATGCAGACAGCAACCCAAATGAAGAGCATTCAAGAAAAACTAGAAAAAGAATTCAAACCACGCCGTGATAAATTAGTGGCCATGGAAGATGGTTTGAAAAAAGACATGGAAAAATTCAAACGTGATGGTGCTATCATGAGCCAATCACAGAAGAAAGAGTTGGAAAAGAAAATTGTAACAACCCAGCAGCTTTTTGAGCGTGAAGGTCAGCAATATCAACAAGAATTAAGCACAGCACACAATGAAGCAATGGAAGAATTTTATAATAAAATCCGTGCGGCGATCGCAAAAATAGCTGAAAGTGACAAATATGATATTGTAATACAAAAAGATGCAGCTCCTTTTAGTGGTGAAAAACTAGATGTAACAGCGAAGGTGATGCAAGAAATTGGTTGAACCGTGTATTGATGGGTATAGTCCATCACTTTAGCACGCTTTAAGTTTTTATTTGATATAAAATTTACTGCTTGTGTAGGGCGTGTTGACAATTGGTATTTGCAAACCCAATAAAGTGCCTACGTGACGTGGACAATCCGCGTCACGTAGGCGTTGTAGAGCAATTGTCAACAGCCCCTAGTACCGTTTCCATTTAGTTTTGACAGGTAGCGCTTAGATTGCGTTTAGATTTAGGTTTTGTAAGCTCTAAAAAAGCGCAGGACTAGCACCGCTAATCTGAGCATT
>CANJHO010000008.1 GCA_947474165.1 Legionellaceae bacterium | reverse complement strand
TCCCCAGGTTGTGGATAAATTTGTTTTTTATTCCATCAAAATGCGCATACGTCATCCTGAACGCAGTGAAGGATCTCCTGAGTATGGCTCGGATATGGTCAAGTTGAGATCCTTCGCTACGCTCAGGATGACGTACCTGGGGTGTTACGAAAATACATTGATAAGGCGAAATCCCCCCCACTTGACCTGCCCATTTTTTGTACTATATTTATACTGTAATCACCTCGATCAATAGGATATATCATGGACGATAAAAATAAACAGCGATTTTGGGGGCCTCTTCTCGTTGTCATGAATGTGGGCTTTTTTGCTTATTCTGGTGCAGCTGTCGCTTTAAATGATGCACAAGCGATTCAACCGCAAGCCTCTATTGCTTATTTGAATTATGCATCGAATAGTAACAATGAATTTGTGTTTAATCCAAGATCATTGCAATGGAAGGCGATTGGTGCGAATGGCCGAGTGGTTCGGACGGGACATGCATCGGGTGGGAGAGGGTATTGTCCTGATATTAGGCGGTCTTGTCGAACGCCATCAGGCAGTTATCATGTGATATCAAAAAGTGGCCCAGGGTGTCGATCAACGCGTTATCCTGTGGGTAGAGGCGGCGCCCCCATGCCATATTGCATGTTTTTTAGTAAATATTATGCTATTCATGGCTCGCCTGATGTCCCCAACAGAAACGCCAGTCATGGCTGTATTCGAGTGGTTCCTAGTGAGGCGCGTTGGTTAAGTAATAATTTTGTTCATATTGGGACAAAAGTAGTGGTTAAACCGTATTAAGGTGAGTGTTAAGTGATACTCTGCCCAGTATCACTTAACATGAGCGACTTTAACGGATACCTATTACTTTGCTGTTTCAGTGATAACCGCATCAGGAATTGCTTCCTCGTCATCATCAATACTGAATGATGATCCACAGCCGCAGGTGGTTTTTGCATTCGGGTTGCGAATAACAAACTGTTCGCCTTGAATGCCTTCTGTGTAATCGATTTCAGCATCGTTCAAATATTGAAAGCTCATTGAGTCAACTAGCAATTTAACGGATGACTGCCCATTAGAACATTCTTGTTCAATGACTGTGTCATCGGCTTGAATGGTCTCATCAAAGGTAAAACCATATTGAAATCCAGAGCATCCGCCGCCAGTGATATAGACGCGTAAATTTAATTTAGGGTTGTTTTCCTCTGCAATGAGTGAGGCAACTTTATCAGCAGCACTGACTGAAAAATAAATACTCGGGGATTGCGGGGAAGCATTAACAGTGGCCATTTTGACTCCAAAAACCGGTTTTATAGAATTGCTATACTTTAATTATATACTATATTGAAGATCCACTCATGCCTAACGAATAATTTGCTCGATAACGGCACCACCCAGGCATTGATTTTTATCATAAAAGACAATGTATTGCCCCGGGGTTACAGCCCTCTGCGGGGCTGAAAACATCACAAAGTGTTGGTTGCTCTGGACCGGCGATATCACACACGCTTGGTCGGCCTGACGGTAGCGGGTTTTAGCATAGCAGGTGAGGGGAAGAATAGCTTCATTTTCAATCAACCAATGGATGGGTCCACACACAAGACCTTGTGTGTAAAGCATGGGGTGATGATTGCCCTGTGCGACAATTAAGGTGTTGTTGGCGGTATCCTTGTCAACCACATACCAAGGCGCCTCAGTGCTCTCTCGTAAGCCGCCAATGCCTAAGCCTTGGCGTTGCCCCAGGGTGTAAAACATCAAACCATCATGTTGTCCTAATTTCTCACCCAGAGGTGTTTTAATATCGCCTGGGCGAGCAAGCAGGTATTCATTTAAAAAGGTTTTAAACCGTTTTTCACCAATAAAACAAATGCCCGTGGAGTCTTTTTTATCATGGGTGATTAAATTTAAATTCTTAGCAAAGGCCCGAACTTCTGTTTTAAGGTAATCCCCGATGGGGAAAATAGTTTTTGCAAGGGCTGTAGGGTCGACTGCATGTAAGAAATAAGTTTGGTCTTTTTCTCTATCTTTTGATTTATACAATGAAGCGTGGTTATTATTCACTTGAACTTTGGCATAATGTCCTGTTGCAATGAAATCGGCACCCAGCGTCATTGCATGGTTGAGAAAGGCATTGAATTTGATTTCTTTGTTACAAAGAACGTCAGGGTTTGGGGTGCGGCCCTGCTCATACTCTGTGAGAAAATGGGTGAAAACACGGTCCCAGTAGTTTGCCGAAAAATTGACAGCATGCAAGGGAATGCCCAATTGGTCACATACCGCTTGGGCATCCGCGAGATCAGCTGCTGCTGCACAATAACCTTCTTTGTCGTCTTGTTCCCAATTTTTCATGAACAAGCCTTCAACTTCATAGCCTTGTTCGAGTAAAATCCAGGCTGCGACCGATGAATCAACGCCGCCTGATAACCCAATGATCACTTTTTTGCTCATAAGAAACTCAGCCACTGTGTAATGCTTATATACTGCGCGCGCACTAGTACGCATTCAAAAATGTATAAAAAATGAATATTTTACGCTATACTGTGCGCAGTCACAATGTTAAGTTTTTTAGCGATGCTGGTTTTCAGCCAATTTAACCTTTGAAGCGCGGCGCAATAGCCATTTTATTCTCAAGCTTCAAAGGTTAAATTGGCGGAAAACAACAAGTCAAAAACTTAACAGGGTGACCGTGCGCAGTATATAATTTTTTTTGTTGAAAGAGCGACCATCATGAAAATTTGTTTAAAGACTTATGCAAAGCAAGGCACAATGACGACAGTTAAGGTGATGTTGCAGACGCGTCTGCCCATTCACCTAGAAGCACCTGTTGAATTAACGTGCCATTTTCAAGTCGAACATTACAACGATTATTATTTATTAACGCACGAGGTAGTTGGCGTTTTAAGGATCGTCTGTCAGCGTTGTTTAGAGGCGTTTCAATATGATTATTCTAATACAACAACGCTTGCGGTGTGTCGGACTGAAGCCATTGCTGAAGGCTTAATGGCGCATTTTGAGTGCATGGTCGCTCTGGAAGATGAGGTGGATTTGTCCGAGATTTTAACGGATGAATTGGTCTTGTTTTCTCCAGAAAAGCATGACGATTTAGCGGATTGTAATCTTGAAATGAAGCAATGGATTCGCGATAAATCCGAAATTATTGAGACAACACTTGGATTGTAGACAAAAACTCGGTAAAATTCCCGCCCAATGAGAAATTAGTGTTTAGGAGTAATACAAATGGCAGTACAACAAAATAAAAAATCACGCTCTAAACGTGATATGCGTCGTTCGCATGATGCTTTAGTTAAACCAACACTTTCAGTTGATTCAACAACAGGTGAAGTTCATCTGCGCCACCACTTGACCCCAGATGGTTACTACCGTGGAAAGAAAATCCTTGATTCTGATAGTGTTTACGAAGAACAAGAGTAATCCACTTGAACATTATCACCATTGCGATTGATGCGATGGGCGGGGATCATGGCTTAGAGGTTGTGGTTCCGGCTTCTGTTCGCGCTGTAAAAAATAATCCTGATTTGCGATTGATAATGGTGGGTGATCACACTCAGATTGTTAAGCATTTAAAACAACAGGGCATTACAGAGAGTCATCCGTTATACCCGCAGTTTTCTATTGAGCAGGCCTCTGAAGTCGTTGCGATGGATGAGCCTCCCTCCCATGCCTTGCGCAATAAGAAAGATTCCTCGATGCGGGTCGCTATTAATTTAGTGAAGGAGGGACGAGCCCAAGCTTGTGTCAGTGCAGGCAACACCGGTGCCTTGATGGCAACGGCCCGTTTTGTACTTAAAACACTGCCGGGTATTGATAGGCCTGCCATTATTTCAGAAGTGCCTACCTTTAAAGGGAAAACACGCATTATTGATTTAGGGGCTAATGTTGACTCGTGTGCTGAGCACCTTTTTCAATTTGCTGTGATGGGCTCTGCCTTAATTCAAGCCCTTCATAAAAAACCAAGGCCAAAAATTGCCCTATTGAATATTGGTGTTGAGGAAATTAAAGGCAATGACCAAGTCAAGCGAACGGCTCATATGCTCTCTGAATGCAATCTCCTGAATTATGTGGGTTATGTTGAAGGGGATCAGTTTTATTCAGGCGAAGTGGATTTGGTGGTTTGTGATGGATTTGTAGGTAATGTTGCCATAAAAGCCAGTGAGGGTTTGGCAAAATTGATGTTGACGGTCCTTAAGGAGTCCTTTACCTTAACTTGGTGGTCAAAAATTGTGGGGATGTGCGCTCGTCCAGCGTTATATCACTTAAAAAAACGGATGGATCCAGCCCGATATAATGGCGCGAGCATGCTCGGTCTAAATGGGATTGTTATAAAAAGTCATGGTGGAGCCACTGAGCTTGCTTTTAAATATGCCATTGATGAAGCGGTGCTGCAGGTTAAAAATAATGTGGTTGATTTGGTTCGTGACCAAATCAATGACTTTATCAACCAGGGATTGTTATTATGAAAAATGCAGTCATTAGTGGCACAGGGAGTTATTTACCGCGCCATCAATTAACGAATACAGCACTGGAAGTCACACTCGATACCACCGATGAATGGATTCGTTCGCGCACGGGCATTAGCAGTCGACACGTGGCTGCAGCAGATGAAACCACCTCATTTATGGCGGGTGCTGCGGCAATTTCTGCACTCCAATCAGCAGGCCTTGATGCCGATGAGATTGATTTAATTTTAGTTGCAACCTGCACCCCTGAACATTTTTTTCCTAGCATGGCCTGCCATGTGCAGAAGGCGTTGAATATGACGCGTTCCATTCCTGCATTTGATGTCAGTGCTGCTTGTAGCGGGTTTGTTTATGCGATGGATATTGCTCATCAGTATATTGCCACGGGGGCTGCCCGTCATATTTTGGTTATCGGCAGTGAAAGCATGTCACGGGCAGTCGATTGGACTGATCGGGCAACCTGTGTTTTATTTGGTGATGGTGCAGGTGCCGTCGTCTTAAGTGCCAGCGATAAACCAGGTATTTTGGGTAGTGTGCTACATGCGGCCTATGATGAGGACAAGTTATTAACCTATTCAAATGATAAAGAAGATGATAAAAAACCTTTAATTGGCATGCGGGGCAATGAAGTATTTAAATTGGCTGTGAATTTAATGGGCGATATTGTTGATGAAGTTTTAGCCGTAAGTCAGCTACAAAAATCAGATATCAATTGGTTAGTGCCCCATCAGGCCAATATTCGCATCATTAAGGGTATCGCAAAAAAACTTGCCTTGCCTATGTCACAAGTGATTGTGACCATTGAGCATCAAGGCAACACCTCAGCTGCATCCATTCCCTTGGCATTAGATTACTCCGTGCGCGACAAGCGTATTAACAGAGGGGATGTTCTATTGCTGGAGTCATTTGGGGGTGGAATGACGTGGGGTGCAATGGTGATACGTTATTAAGGGATCTGCATAAATGTCTACTACTGCCATTGTATTTCCAGGTCAAGGCTCGCAGTCTGTTGGCATGTTGGCTGAATTATCAAAAAACAATCCATTGATCATTGAGTTATTTGCTGATGTTTCTAATCGATTGGCTTTTGATCTCTGGGATTTGGTTCAACAGGGTCCAGAGCTTCAATTAAATCAAACTGAAAATACACAAGTTGCGATGCTCGTTGCTGATGTTGCGGTGTATAAATTATTAGAACAGCGTGGATTGCCTAAACCGCAGATGATGGCAGGACATAGTCTCGGAGAGTATGCCGCTTTAGTTTGTGCTGGCGCCATTGGTTTAGCCGAGGCTGCTTTATTGGTTCAATCTCGGGGTCAGTTGATGCAACAGACCGTCCCGTTAGGCCAGGGTGCAATGGCTGCTATCGTGGGTTTGACGGATGAGATGGTTCAAACGCTTTGTTTAGAGGTGAGCACCGATACGGCCCAGGTTTCACCGGCTAATTATAATGCCATAGGCCAAGTTGTCATCGCAGGGAATACAAAAGCGGTGGAGCGCGCATTAACACTTGCTGATAAAATGGGTGCGCGAATGGCCGTGATGATTCCTGTGAGTGTGCCTTGTCACTGTTCATTATTAACGGAAGCCGGATTTCTGTTTGAGCATCAGTTGAACCAGGTTCAATGGAAGGTGCCTGAACTCCCAGTGATTAGCAATGTTGATTTGAGTATTTATGAGTCGATTCCTCAAATGATAGCGTTATTGAGTCAGCAGTTGTATCGGCCTGTCCGATGGGTTGAGACGATTCAACTCATGAAAAATAAGGGTATTGAGCGGATTATTGAGTGTGGGCCTGCTAAAGTATTAAGTGGTCTCCTGAAGCGAATTGATAAATCCATACAAGGGATCAGTGTGAATGATGAAGCCAGCGTTGAGTTGGCCTTGAGGATGACACCATGACAAATTTACAAGGCAAAATAGCATTGGTTACAGGCGCAAGCCGAGGGATTGGTAAAGCCGTTGCTTTTATGTTGGCAAAAAAAGGTGCTTATGTTGTTGGAACCGCAACAACTGAGGAAGGGGCTCTCCTGATTAACACCCTCCTACAAGAAGAACACCTCGAAGGCCAAGGTGTTGTGCTGGATGTGACAGATAATGCCAATGTTGAGCAATTGATGGAATCCCTATCAACTCAGAATAAATCACCCGCTATCTTGGTCAACAATGCAGGGATTACCGCCGATAATTTATTATTACGCATGGATGATGAGGAATGGTACTCTGTCATCGAAACGAACTTGAATGGCGTTTTTCGTTTAAGCCGAGCTTGCATTAAACCGATGTTTCGTGCCCGTTGGGGCCGCATTATTAACATTGGATCAATCGTTGGTTCAACGGGTAATTCAGGCCAATCTAATTATACGGCAGCAAAAGCGGGTGTTGTTGCTTTTTCAAAGTCACTTGCGCAGGAAATGGGGAGCCGTAATATCACCGTGAATGTGGTTGCCCCCGGTTTTATTGATACGGATATGACAGCCGCTTTACCTGATCTGATCAAAGAAGCGATGCTGAAACGGATCCCCATGAAGCGCCTGGGACGTGTTGAGGATATTGCCGAGGTTGTGGCTTTTTTAGCTTCAGACAGCGCCAGTTATATTACTGGTGAGACCATTCATGTGAATGGTGGAATGTACATGGATTGACAGGGCGGGAATTGTTCAAATTTTTATGTTAAACTTGCGTTATTTGAAGAATTGAATAAACTACCGATTACTATTTTTTTATAAACCGAAGAGGAAGTACAAGTTATGAGTACAGTCGCAGAACGAGTTCGTAAAATTGTTATTGAGCAATTAGGCGTTAAAGAAGATGAGTTAAAGAATGATGCATCCTTTGTTGATGATCTTGGTGCTGACTCCTTGGATACTGTTGAATTAGTCATGGCCTTAGAAGAAGAATTTGAAACAGAAATTCCTGATGAAAAAGCTGAAAAAATCACAACGATTCAAGAAGCGATTGATTATATTGAATCAAATATGGATAAAGAAGGGGCTTAACTAGTGACCGGTCTTGTCAATGCGTTTTCTAATGCGTGTCGTCCTGGAACCATTGGAGACTTTGCAAGCTTCTGAGCTTAGTCTTCCTTGGTGTATGGGAATCATTCATGATTCGCACGGTGCCATTTTGAAAGACGACACTCATTGGGGCGTATAGGTAAAAGACGAGGCACTGGTTGTTAACCAATCCTAAAGTTAGGAGTTTTATTTGATTAAGCGGCGTGTGGTGGTGACCGGCATGGGGATGTTAACCCCCGTTGGTTTAAATGTTGAGGAATCCTGGCGTAATGTTTTGGCAGGCGTGAGCGGTGTTGGCCTTGTTGAAGATTTTGACACCACTGATTATCCAACCAAAATTTGGGCCAAAGTAAAAAACCTGAATATTGAAAATCACATGTCGCTTAAAGACGCGCGAAAAATGGACATGTTTACCCAGTATGGGATGGTTGCAGCAGATGAAGCCTTGGCTGATGCGAATTTAATGCTCACTGACGATCAATCCTATCGGGCGGGCGTTGCAGTTGGCGCGGGCATTGGTGGCATACTCACCATCACGAACAACCAAGATAGATTGGTTGCAGGTGGCCCTCGAAAAGTTTCTCCTTTTTTTATTCCGGCAGGCATTATCAATATGGTTGCAGGACAAATTTCTATTAAACATCGGTTAAAAGGCCCTAATATTGCAGTGGTTACTGCATGCACATCAGGGACACACAACATTGGCCTCGCTGGTCGTATGATTGCTTATGGTGATGCGGATGTCATGGTTTGTGGTGGTGCTGAAATGACAAACACACCGCTTTGTTTGGCTGGTTTTTCAGCCGTACGTTCCTTGTCAAAGCGCAACGATGCACCTGAAAAAGCGTCTCGTCCATTTGATAAAGACCGTGATGGTTTTGTCATGGGAGAAGGTGCTGGTATTTTGGTTCTTGAAGAATATGAACGGGCCAAAGCACGAGGTGCTACTTTATACGCGGAACTGGTCGGCTTTGGCATGTCTGGTGATGCCTATCATATTACATCGCCTGATGAGGACGCCAGTGGCGCTGCGCGTGCCATGGCTTCAGCCGTTCAGGATGCAGGCATTTCAGTCTCTCAAGTGGATTATATTAATGCCCATGGGACGTCAACCTATCTAAATGATAGAAATGAAACAACTGCAATTAAGCGCGTATTCAAAGAACATGCTTACAAATTGGCAGTGAGTTCAACGAAATCAATGACGGGCCATTTGTTAGGCGCGGCCGGTGCGGTTGAAGCAATTTTTAGTATTTTAGCCATGCGTGATCAAGTTGCCCCTCCCACCATTAATTTGGATAACCCAGATGAAGGATGTGATTTAAATTATGTCCCTCACAAGTCACAGAAAATGAAGATTGACTATGTGTTAAGCAATTCATTGGGCTTTGGTGGTACCAACGGCAGTTTGGTGTTTAAGCGAATTGATCCCGCGCATCCTTGATATGAGGCGTCATGGGCTGAAAGTTGTTCTGATTTCCTTTGCCGTCCTTGTACTATTGAGCTTATCAATCGGCAGTTTTCTTTTTTTTCGTTTATTTTATAGGCCCATGACGTCAGCGAGCAATGGGATTATTACATTAAAAATTGATAGGGCCAGCACGGCTGCTGGATTTGTACATCTCCTCGAAGAAAAGCATTTGATTCAATCAGGCCCCTTCTTTTTAGCCTTTATTCGGTTTCAGGGCTTATCACATCAACTGAAAGCCGGCATTTATCAAATTGGGATTGGGGAGTCTGCCCATCAATTGTTGCACCGTGTGGTACAGGGTGATGTTTTGAAAGCATCATTTAGTATCATTGAGGGAACAACACAAGCGCAGGTATCTGATAGTTTAGCAAAGGCGGATTATTTAACCTATCATGCCACGGATTGGTTAGCCATTGCAGGCGTTTATAGTCGTGCAGAAGGATTATTACTGGCAGATACGTATTGTTATCGTGCAGGCAGCTCCAGTAAAGAGATCTTAACGTTGGCACACACGAATCTACAGATCTTTCTTGAGCAATCGTGGCAGAAAAGATCAGAAGGCTTACCTTACAAGACGCCTTATGAGCTATTAATTGCTGCATCCATTATTGAAAAAGAGACAGCACTTCCTAAAGAAAAGCGCTTAATTTCGGGGATTATCGCTAATCGTCTCAGAAAAAACATGCCATTACAGATGGATCCCACGGTTATATATGCCTTGGGTCCACACCATGTTGGGCAGTTAACCCACGAAGATTTGCACATTGATTCCCCGTATAATTCATACCGTTATCGAGGATTGCCGCCAACGCCGATTGCGATGGTGGGCAAAGATGCCATTGATGCAGCGGCACACCCAGAGAAGACCAATTATCTTTATTTTGTAGCAACGGGTGCGGGGGATCATTATTTTTCAGTGACCTATGAACAGCAAAAACAAGCTGTTGCGCGGTATCGACAGGAAGAACGGTAGGACATAAATGACATTAAAAAAAGGACATTTCATTGTGGTCGAAGGGCTTGAGGGGGCGGGTAAATCCACCGCCTTGAAGTTAATCAAGCACGTTTTGACACCCCATGTGCCAGAGCTTATCATGACACGAGAGCCTGGTGGCACTCGTGTTGGTGAGGTTGTACGGGAGTTGATTAAAGAAACACGCCCCTCTGAGCCGCTCGATCCGCGCACGGAGCTCTTATTATTATATGCGTCTAGAGTGCAGCTTTTAGAGCAAATCATTCGTCCTGCATTGGATAGAGGGTGTTGGGTGATTGGCGATCGTTTTGAGTTATCCACATGGGCCTATCAAGGGGGTGGACGACAACTTGATCCCGAAGTGATAGCCCATCTATCCGCATTTTGTTTAAAAAATTTCAAACCAGATTTGATCATTTTTTTAGACATTAGTCCGCAGCAAGGCTTAAGGCGCGCGCTCAAGCGGGGAAAAGCCGATCGCATTGAGCAAGAATCATTGTCATTTTTTACAGAGGTGTATGACAGTTATCATCAGCACATTAAAACCATGTCTCATGTTAAAGTGATCGATGCGAGTCTACCCTTGCCGCAGGTACAACAGTTAATTCATTCAACAATTGAACAATATATCCATGAAAATGCTTGATGAGGTGGCGTCACATGCGCCGCAGTGGGAGAAAATTCAACAGTTGATTCAAAAAAAACGGATCCCTCAAGCTTTGTTGTTCGTGGGTCCGCGTCATGTCAATTTGCTGCAATTTGTGAACCGATTAATCGGCTTATTGATTTGTGAATCAGCACCTGCCCCTTGCGGGCTTTGCCGTGCTTGCCACTGGTTGATTGGGGGCATTCACCCAGACATTAGTTATATACGCAAAGAGTCCCCGACCAGTGCTATTAAAATAGAGCAGATTCGTGAGTTACAACACAACATTTATCAAACACCGCAGCGGGGATCGCATCGGTTTATCGTCATAGAGTCGTCCGAAAAAATGAACACGGCTGCGGCGAACGCCTTACTAAAAATTCTCGAAGAGCCACCAGTTCATACGCGATTTATTTTAATGGCAGAGCAGGTGAGCAGCATCCCTGCCACTATTTTAAGTCGGTGCCAACAATACAACTTTGGATCACCACCTCACGAGCTTGCAGGTTATTTGACAATGGGGTGTGCATACGCGGAGGGTTCGACCCGTGGCGCGCTGATGTTGCAGAGTAGTGCAATGATCACAGCACTATGTGAATTGATTGAGGAAAAAACATCGCCCTGCACGATTGCCGCTCAATGGTCTGCCCATGCGATGGAGGATACCCTTTGGTTATTATACCTTGTTACGGCGGAAGTGATTCATTATCAGTTGATCCCAACACATGCAGCATTACATCAGAATTCTCCCTTAGCCCATATTTCCCAGTTAATAAAGCCCACCACATTGTTAAAACAATTGGATCAAATCAATGCCATCACATCAAAAATAAACCGCAACATCAACATGAATCAGGTCCTTTTCCTAGAAAATTTGTTTTTAGGTTACTTAAATGACTAATCCAGAGCGTATCAAATCAATTGCTTGTATTTTAGATGATGAGGCATCACTTTACCGTGCCTATATGCCTTTTATTAAAAACGGTGGATTGTTTATTCGTACGAATGATCAATATTGCCTTGGGGATCAAGTGATGTTGTCGGTTCAATTGATGAAAGAACCAATTTGTTATTTAATAGAAGGCAACGTCTGCTGGATTACACCCCTTGGTGCTCA
Source organism: Legionellaceae bacterium (assembly GCA_947474165.1). Lineage (GTDB taxonomy): Bacteria > Pseudomonadota > Gammaproteobacteria > Legionellales > Legionellaceae > CANJHO01. Next base: position 36,328 of record CANJHO010000008.1, on the reverse strand, counting down.
GGAAAATAAGTCCGCAGGGATAGGGATCCAATTCACCGATGAAAAAGGATTATTACTGTGTCATCAAATAGAGCATTATCTTGCCGATAAGCTAACATCCACTCAACTAACGGATACCTTATAATGACAATGCAATCTAGTCCCATCGCCCCCTTGGTTGATTCACACTGCCATTTAAATCTGATTGATTTAAATGAATTTAATCATAGCGTTGAAGAAGTGATTCAGCAGGCGCGGCAGCAGGGCATAGAACATATGTTATGTGTTTGTGTTGAGCCGGCAGACTTACCTGCGCTCTATCAATTGGCTGAAAAAAATCCTGAGATCAGTATTTCTGTCGGCGTGCATCCCAATACTGAATTAAGCGAAGAGCTTGATGCCATTGCGTTGATTGAGTTGGCCCGTCATCCGAGTTGCATTGCTGTCGGCGAGACCGGTCTTGATTATTATCGTACCGAAACAGACAGCGCACGTGATTTACAGCGGTTTCGATTTCGAGAACATATTCGGGCGGCTATCGCGTCAAAAAAGCCATTAATTATTCACACGCGACAAGCAGCGTTAGACACACTCCGTTTAATGGTGGAAGAAAATGCGGCATCGATAGGGGGGGTGATGCATTGTTTTTCTGAAAATTGGGACGTGGCGCGTCAGGCACTCGATCTTAATTTTTATATTTCTTTTTCAGGAATTGTTACGTTTAAAAATGCAACCTTATTACATGAAGTTGCAAAAAAAGTACCCCTCGACAGAATCCTAATTGAAACCGATTCACCCTATTTAGCACCGGTCCCCTTTCGGGGAAAACAAAATCATCCCGCATTGGTAAAATATGTTGCCAAAGCGATTAGTGAGTTGCGTGACAGTGATTATGATACGATAGCACGACAGACCACGGAAAACTTTTATCATTGTTTTGGGCTGAATAGATGCGCTGTGCGTGAAGGGACTGTAAATAAATAACTCGTACAATTTGGCGCTCAGATTGTACGAGTTATTTATTTACAGTCCCTAATTTAATCTGGGTCCCTGAATGGATGTGAAGCATGAATTTATTTGTTGGATTGATGTCAGGCACTAGCATGGACGGTATTGATGCAGCATTGGTTGATTTAGACACCAATACCTTGATCGCAGGGATTACTCGGCCTTATAGTGCAGAAGCCATACAATGGTTGCAAGCTATCTTGACAGGTGAGAAGACAGGGCTTGCAGCAGCCAGTCAATTAAATACCCTATTGGGGCGTGAATTTGCAGCAGCAGTAGTGCAGGTATTGGATAAGGCGCAAATAAGGCCTGAAAAAGTTGTGGCTATTGGTAGTCATGGCCAGACCATTTGTCATGATGCCACAGCAGATATTCCCTATACAGTACAACTGGGTTGTGCCCATACAATTGCTGAATTAACAGGTATCCCGGTGGTTGCTGATTTCAGAACACGTGATTTAGTCATAGGCGGGCAGGGGGCACCTTTGGCGCCCCTATACCACGATGCTTTGTTTAGAGGGGACACCTTGCCGATGGCCGTGCTCAATCTTGGAGGGATTGCCAATATCACTTATCTTGCAGAAGGTAAAGATGTTACCGGCTATGATATTGGTCCAGCCAATTGTTTACTTGATCAGATGATTCAACAGCACTTAGGCTTGCCTTATGATGCAAGTGGTGAATGGGCGGCCAGTGGAGAGGTGATTGAATCGCTCCTATTATCCATGCTAGCTGATCCTTATTTTAATCAACCCACCCCGAAGAGTCTTGGCAAGGAATATTTTGCTAACCCTTGGCTTGCTAATTTTCTACAACCGCATCACCAGGCTCAAGATGTTCAAGCAACATTGTTGGCATTGACCGCAACGAGCATTACAGCGGCAATAAAAAAATATGATCTGCCATTAAAAAAACTCGCCATTTGTGGTGGTGGTGTTCACAATACACAATTACTGAACTTATTATGCAGACAGTTGCCCGATTTAAACATCGTGAGCACCCAAGATCTGGGAGTTGATCCTGATTATTTGGAGGCCATGATGTTTGCTTGGTTGGCTGAAAAAGCAATCAAACGTGTTCCACTTGATTTAAAAACAATCACTGGATCAAAGCATCCTGCAATATTTGGTGTTATTTATGCCGCAGGGATTGACAAGAGAAATTCGATTGAGGTGTAATGTATTTTTTTAAAAAGGCGTGATCCCAACTTGAGCACATACCACTTATCATCCGAAACACACAGTAAGTTAAGCGCCTATTTAATTTTTTTCTTGGCCGCTTCTTTTTATCTTTATGAATTTATTTTACAGGTGGCCCCCAGTGTAATGGCAGCACCCATGATGCAAACCTTCAAGGTGAGCGCCGAGGGCTTTGGTGTGATATCTGCTTTCTATTTTTATGCGTATGCCCCGATGCAACTGCCGGCAGGTTTGTTGTTTGATCGATATGGCCCACGTAAGCTGATGACCTTGGCTTTAATATTATGCGCCATGGGTTCTTTTTTCTTCGCCTCAACCGAGAGCGTGGTGACCGCATCAATGGGTCGTTTTCTTATTGGGATTGGGTCAGCTTTTTCGTTTATTGGTGTGCTGGTATTGGTGTCTCGCTGGTTTCCATTACAACATTTTGCAATTCTTGCAGGCGTTGCTCAGTCAATGAGTTCTGTGGGCGCGATGTTTGGGGAAATGCCATTGGCCGCGCTGATTGAGCGGGTGGGCTGGCGAAACGCTAGTTTTATTTTGTCGATTGTTGGGTTTTTATTGGCTATTCTTTTATGGTGTTGTATTCGTGATTACCCTCATCAATCCACACAATCACGACCCACAAGACGCTTTCGTGATGAATGGGAACGGCTGTTGGAAGTTTGCAGCTGTTCTTATACTTGGATAACCGGCGCTTATGCGTTTTGTATTTGGACACCTATTGCTGTATTTGCAGCTTTATGGGGTGTACCTTATCTGCAAGAAAAATACCAGGTGAGTGTGGTTGTGGCGTCTGGATTATGTAGCATGATTTGGTTAGGTATTGGCATAGGGAGTCCTTTGCTAGGTTGGGTCAGTGATAGATTTTCTAGTCGACGTTTGGCCTTGGGATTAAGCTCTGTTTGTGGGTTAATGGCGACCTTAATTCTACTTTATGTGTCTGATGTTCCTATGAGTTGGATGTATTTGGTTCTATTAATGTTGGGCTTTGGTGCAGGGGGACAAACCGTGAGTTTTGCGGTTGTAACCGATAACAATCCGGCACATCTTGTGGGCACTGCATCGGGCTTTAATAATTTATCCGTTTTGTTGGGTGGCGCTATTTTCCAACCACTGGTTGGTGTGTTTCTTCATCACGGCGCTTATGCGAGGGTAGTCAACGGGGTATCGGTGTATGGCATTGAGGGGTATCAAAAAGCGCTTTTTGTGATGCCTTGCTGCTTTTTAATCAGTTTAATCTTGGTATTGTGGGTGATTAAAGAGTCCTACCCCAGCGGATCGGATCAGTAGAACCCTATCATGAATCAGCACTCTGGTAAATTGACAGCGAGCCCACCCAGTGAGGTTTCTTTGTAAATGGTTTGCATGTCTCGGCCGGTTTGTTTCATGGTTCGGATTACTTTATCAAGTGAAATTTGATGTTGGCCATCTCCAATCAGTGCCATTCGTGAGGCATTGACAGCTTTCACAGCGCCCATCGCATTTCGCTCAATGCAGGGGATTTGAACAAGGCCTAAGACGGGGTCACAGGTCATCCCTAGGTGATGTTCCATTGCAATTTCTGCCGCATTTTCAACTTGCTCAATGGTCCCACCTAAAACGGCTGTTAAAGCAGCGGCAGCCATTGAGGATGCAACACCTACTTCACCCTGACACCCTACATCAGCACCAGAAATAGAAGCGCCTTTTTTATATAAAATGCCAATGGCTGCTGCTGTTAAAAAATAAGTGTAGAGATTATCCTGATGCATTTTATCGTGTGCTTCTTGGCAATATCTTAAGACCGCAGGAATAATACCGGCTGCCCCATTGGTGGGGGCTGTGACAATTCGGCCACCTGCTGCATTTTCTTCATTAACGGCCATGGCATAAAGATTAAGACGGTTCATGATGTCTCGCCGTTCATAAATGCTGACAACCCCTTTATCTTGACTTAATTTTTGATATAAATCAGGTGCACGGCGCTTTAATTGCAAGCCACCGGGTAAAATACCAGGGTGATGGCATCCGTTTTCGATACAATCATTCATGACTTTGGCCAGATCATGAATGCCCTCATGAATGGCTTCTTGAGATCGCCAAGTCAGTTCGTTAGACATCATTAATTCAGCAATAGAGCAGTTGTTATTTTTACAATGGTTGAGCAATGTCTCAGCCGTTTCAAAAGGGTAGGGAAGGGTGTGTTTTTCTAAGGAGGTTTTTTCGTATCCTTCTTCTGTTGTGATAAACCCACCGCCAATCGAATAATAAACCTGGGTCAATAAGGGTAGGTTGTTAGTTTCAAACGCACTAAATCGCATCCCGTTGGTGTGCTTAGGTAACAGTTCTTTTTGTAAAAAAAGAAAATCAGTGGCCTCATGAAAGGGAATGTTTTTTGTTCCGCCTAGACACAGGATCTTGGATTTAATAATGTCATGCATGCGAGGAATCATGCTGTCTGGCGCGACAGTTTCAGGCATCTTGCCTTCCAAGCCATTTAAAATGGCCTTGTCGGTGCCATGTCCTTTGCCAGTCAATGCCAATGAGCCATACAGCTCAATTTTAACACGCGAAGTTTTAGAGAGAAGTTGCTTTGATTTTAATAATTTTAAAAATTCATTGGCGGCTGTCATTGGGCCGACTGTATGAGAACTAGAGGGTCCAATACCAATTGAAAATAAATCAAATAAACTAATGCTCATAGGATGTTAACTCTTAAGGTTTAAATAGTGGGGATGTGAAGGCTAATTTTAGCAGATTAAAATAGCGACCGCATCAAGTTCAAGTTGGTTTGACAGGTCAAACATTTTTAATGTGCAAATTTAGATCACTGTGATACAATAGCCCGGCTTCGGTTTGTTTTTGTTTCATCTATGTTAGTGTTTATTCATTTTATTGGCGCTAATTTTATAAATGGTTTGATTTAAAGAGGGGTTCACTATGGGTAGGTATTTAAAGCGTTTTAATGAGCGCTTACAAATTACTGATAAATCCCGCTATAATCGGGAACAATATCAATCATACATGACAGGCCCGGAATGGCGTAATGTTGAGATGGCAGAAGAGTTTGGTGCTTTTTTGCGAGATAATAAGTCATTGTTTCAATTTCCTTATTTTCGTCAGATAGTGGGACTTTGGAAAATTATTTATCGCTCCTTTGCAACGGCTAGAAAATACAACACCATTTCTTCAATACTCTTTTCTGAATATATGATGATGGACATTTTTGTCGGTGTCTTTACTACGTTTGAATTATTTCCAAAGGCTATTGTCTCCTTATTATTGTATCCTTTTCTTAAAAAAGAGAATCCCTCTGAAATGCAAGGGCATATGGCAAATTTTTATGAAACCTATGCCCATAATCTAGAAACCATTCCGTTTTATGATCATAAATATAAAGAAGCACGTTTGGATCTTTCACAAAAATATAAGGATTGTAAACATCGAACATGGGTAGATTGGTTTAGTTGGACCTGTATTTCACTTGAGTTACGAGCACGTCACTGGATTTCTAAACCCTTAAGCTATTGGTTTCATCAAGATGATAATTTGGTCCCTGCAACAACGGATATATTGGTTAAATTTGATAGCTGGGATGAGCATGATCCGGCGCGGGCAAAAGAATTATTTAAGACCAGGTTAGCCAATTTAAATCCAGAATATGCGGTTAGCATTGTTGCTGATGATATTTATGCAAAAGAGAAAGATCCCAATAAAAATTATATTTCTATTTATGCAAGATTGAGTGTGCCACGCTATAAGGCTTTCCAACCTGTTGTTGGTGCATTAGCGGATGAAGGGATTCATATTAGAAAAATCGCCGGGCAAGATAACGTTCAGGTTAAATGTGTTATCGATGCAGCTGATTCGGTCAGTCTTTCAGAAAGCCACACAACACTCAATCAAACGAGGAAAGTTGTTCCACTTTATACCTATTCTGATGATATCCATCCTAATCGAAAGTTTTGTCTATTTGATGTTCCTGTTAAAAATTTAGACAAGACATTGCGGCGCTTAGAAAAAGAATCTGATGTTAAATTCATTCATAATTTTTAGAGGAATAAAAGCATGTCACTTTATCAAAAGATAAGGAAGGCCTTACCCGAATTAGGTCATTTTACGGCTCGCCCAGCAGGGATGATTGATAGACTTTATCTTGAAGAACCCAGTCATTTTTTGGGTCATTTTTGGAATTTTATAAAAGTCCGATCGATTTACTTATTTCTTTTTTTACCCCTTGTTGTGGTTGATTTATCGGTTTCTTTTGTTCTGGGTCTTCGTTACGCTTTGGCCGTTTTTTTAATATCGGATGCATTTCAATCTCAACGATTGGAGCAGCAAAAAAAATATGCGAATTTTTTCAGTAAAAATTTATATTGTTTAATGTCGTTTGTTTTTGGAATCTTTAGTCCGAAGCTCATTGCATTTTATTTTACACCAGACAAGAAAAATGAAGCGGGTGTTAGTGCCGGTGGTAGTTATCATTATTCTCCAGATGCAGAACGATTAGCACCTGAGAGCGTTGAAGACTTGCAAGTCATCGTTCGTGATGCAGCGGCCCATGGCCATAAAATCATGCCTGTTGGTGCCGGTCAAAGCCAAGGTAAGCAATTTTTGCCTGAAGGTGGAAAAGCCATTGTGCTTGATCTTAAGAAATTTAATCAAGTTGAAATTCATTCAAAAGATAAGATTGCCATTGTAGGTGCTGGTGCGCGTTGGTCAGATATCCAATTGAAGGCGGATCCATTTAAATTGGCTTTAAAGGTAATGCAAGCCTCTAATGTTTTTTCAGTAGGCGGATCGATTGGTACCAATATTCATGGTTGGGATCATATCAATGGTGTTTTATCTAATACCATTTTGTCCATGGACGTGATAAATGCCCAGGGGGAATGTGTGACAGTGACGCCTCGGGATGAATTATTTCATCAAATCACGGGGGGCTTGGGACTTTATGGGGTGGTGGTTAGCGCGACAATTCAATTGACTGATAATGAGTATTTAACAGAAAAAGGCATCGACATTGCACCTGGGCGTTATGTTGATTATTTTAGAGATACAGTACAACAGAATCCTAATACAAAGATGCATTTGTATCGACTTTCACTTGATCCTAGTAATTTATTGAGATCAGGGGTTGCAGTGAGTTTTGATAAAGAGAATCTAGATACGCCTGCTGTTAAGACGCCTAATTTAACTGTAGAAGAAAAAACAGGCACACGGTTTAATCGTGTGATGATAAACCTCGCCAGACGATTCGATTGGTTACGTCGGCAATATTGGAGGGGTGAACGCAGCCGTTTATTGGCTAACAATAGTGCGCCTATAACCACGAATGAAATCATGCAGCCCCCTATCAATGCGATGTTCAATCCTTCTGTTAGTGAAGCAGAATGGTTACAGGAATATTTTTTACCGGGTGATCAATTAGACGCATTCCTAGCTAGGTTAGGGAAACTTTTAATGGATAACAAGGTTCCTTTACTCAATGCCTCAGTTCGTTTTGTTAAACAACATCAACAATCACCTTTATCTTATGCGAACGCTGGTGATCGTTTTGCTGTTGTGTTGTGTTTTAATCAATCATTACAAGCATCCCGTTTGATTCAAGCTAAAAAATGGTTACGAGCAGCTCAAAAGATGTGTACTGATCACGGTGGAAACTATTACCTACCTTACCAGCATGTTTCTTCACCAGAAGATTTTGAGGCATCATATCCACATCATGCGGCAGCACAAGCCTATAAAGACACCATTGATCAAAATCATGTTTTCACCAGTGGCTTTCATCAAAAATATATGGTACCAAAGCCTGTTAAAACGAATCATTTTAAAGCAGTTATGGCCTCGCCTGAAATGAAGAAAGCATTTGAAGGATTTTTGAAAAATGTTTTGCAACGGGTGGATAGCATTAAATTTTATGCGCTCTTGGAAGATATTCTAATCTATAATGATTCGCATGCGGAAATTTATCAAGAATTATGTCGTCGTCTTCCCGAGGTGATGCCTTCTACCTTTGGGAGCTTAAAACGCATATTGGGTTCATTGTCTGCTATTAAAAAGGACTTGGGCACCCAAGCCCATGCCCTGTTACCAGAAGGGAAGCAAGTAATAAATGGACTGGTTGAAATTGGTTATCCAGGTCGTTTTGTGCGTGGATTTAAGCAACATTATAAGGTGACGGGTAAGATTGTGGCTGTTTATGAAGCGCCATCGGTTACGGATTACATTCAAACTGGCTTTCCAAGACCTTATCATCAGTTCGAACGATTAGATTATATAAAACCTAACCTTAACAATCTTCCTGAAAATAGTGCTGATGTGATAACCTGTTATGTTGGTTTGCATCATTTCCCCGGTAATGAACTAGGTTCATTCTTACAGGAAGTACGTCGCGTTTTACGTCCAGGCGGTCATTTCTTATTGGTTGATCATGATGTTGTGGATGACACGAGCATGAGCATGGCCCACATGGCTCATATGATCTTCAATGCAGTCAATGGTGCATCGCTTGAAGAAGAAATGAATGAGCTTCGAAATTTTCAATCCATGGCTTATTGGAAAGAGCAGTTAGCACAACATGGTTTAGATTTTTCCCCTGAAGGCCCTGATGTTCCGATGATTCGTGTTGGAGATCCCAGCCGTAATCGCATGGTTAGTTTCGTGAAGGAAGCACCGCGACCTGTGCTAGTGGTTGCGCCGATGGATGTCGCCACTCATGATGCTGGGCCGGCGCCTGAGAGAAATTGGCGATTAGGTGCCAATGCAGCCCCTCATGGTGCTTCGCAACATACGCTGTTAGCGGCTTGCAAACCAAATAGATTGAACCCCTTGGATGTTGATGAAGATCAAATAAATCCGTTCGTTAATCAGTAAAGATTGGGTCAAAAATAACGTCCTATTTTGGGGGGTAATTTTCACAGCCGATTGCGATGCGTTGTCAAACGGATTGAGACGCCGTCCTTTATTAGGGCGGGGTTTCCTGTGACTTTATTTACAGTCCCTAAGGCAAAGCAAAATGCCAATTCATGGCATTGGAAAGTTCTTCTAGCATGATTTCACCACGAATACTATTGCCTTTTGCATTCACACGGGGGCTTAGGGTAACAATACCCGCTTTACCGGGGGCGACAGCAACGGTATAACCTGAAACACCACTTTTTGCAGGCATGCCGGTGTGTACCATGTGTGCACCTGTTTCATCGTATAGGCCACAGGTGGCCATAATGGCCATCGTGATTTTACAGGTTTCTAATGAAATCACCCGTTGGCTTGTGAGCGGATCAAGGCCTGCATTGGCAAGGACGGTTGGCAAATAAAGCATCTGTGGTAGTGAAGCTTCATAGGAGCAGAGGGTGAAATATAAATCAAGCGTGTCATTCACATTGCTGCCTAAATTGTGGCGATTATGCAGCAAGTAGGCAAGCGATCGGTTGCGATCGCCGGTGCGTTTCTCAGATGCAAAGACTAAAGAATTAAGTATTAACGGTTGATTAAATAATTTGTTTACCCAACGATCTAACCAAATGAATTGTTGTTCTATTTCTCCAGGGATATGGGAGCACAACGTAATGGCACCTGCATTGAGCATGGGGTTTGATGGTTTAGGGCCAAATTGCTCAAGGCGAGTAATGGATGAGAATTCATCCCCTGAGGGCTCTACTTTAACCCATTCAAGCAATTGATTTTTACCATACTCTTCAAGAAGACCAATCAGGGGAATTAATTTTGCAGTACTTTGTAGGGTCACGGGTTGTAGGGGAACATTGCTGTAAAGCACTGGTTTTTCACCCAAAGCGTGAACGGCGATGGCGGTAATTTCTTTATTAACATTCGCCAATTCAGGAATATAATTTGCTGTATCACCAGTTTTGTTTTTTTCAGCGTGAGTGACGAGTGTTTTTAGTAGCTTTGTTGTTAGTAAATGATGAATCACCATATTAATATGCCAAAAAAAGAGTGCATTATGATAAAGTTAGCACAAAAATACAACTCCGTGTTGTTTTAACCAAGCATAATCCTAGAAAAATTAGTAGAAGACGCAGCGAAAGGATTTATACGGCGCATAGTATCGGGTGCTGAACGATTCAGCTTAACGACATTGTAAAAAGTGAGAGAGGAGCGTTAAGCCGTGTTCTGTTAAAATCGCTTCGGGGTGGAATTGTAAACCAAATAGGGGATAATCGCGGTGGGAAATGGCCATGATTGTGTTGTTAGCCCATGCATCAATCTTAAAGCAGTTCGGGAGGGTGTTTTGCTCAATGGCGAGGGAATGATAGCGCGTGGCGAGGAATGGATTGGGTAGATCGTAAAATAATCCTTGTTGACGATGGGTTATTAATGATGTTTTGCCATGAATAATTTCTGGTGCTTGGATAATGTTCGCGCCAAAGGCATGGGCGAGGCACTGATGACCCAAACAGACACCCAAGATAGGAAGGCTTGAGTAAAAGTGTTGAATCGCTGCAAGTGAAATACCGGCGGATTCTGGACCCTTGGGGCCGGGTGAAATGACTAAATAATCGGGTGCTAATTGTTCGATCGTGAGAAGATCGATGGCATCATGTTTATAAACAAGGACGATTTGCCCGAGCATTTGAAAAAATTGCACGAGGTTATAAGTGAATGAATCATAATTATCGATGATCAACAGCATGCGATGATCACCCCTTATAGCTCGAAATCTTCACCAAGATAAACTTTTCGGACCTGTTTATTGGCAAGAATCACGGTGGGCGATCCTTCGCAAAGGATCTTTCCTTCACTTACAATATAAGCGCGTTCACAAATATCTAAAGTTTCACGTACATTGTGATCGGTAATCAATACGCCTATTTGCCTGTCACACAAATGTAAAATGATTTTTTTAATATCGAGCACTGAAATCGGGTCAACGCCTGCAAAGGGCTCATCCAATAAGATGAAAGTCGGCTCGATGGCCAAAGCACGCGCAATTTCTACGCGTCGACGTTCACCGCCGGATAAACTTAATCCTAAATTTTTACGTAAATGTGAAATGCTAAATTCATGCAATAATTGTTCAAGCTTATCACGGCGTGCTTTATTATCTAGATCGCGACGCAATTGCAAGATAGCCAGGATGTTATCGCTGACACTCATTTTTCTGAAAATAGAGGCCTCTTGTGGCAAATAACCAATGCCAAGGCGTGCGCGTTGATGCATGGCTGATTTTGTAACATCATGATCATTGAGAAGAATTTTGCCTTGATCACAAGACTGCAATCCCACTATCATATAGAAGCAGGTTGTTTTACCCGCCCCATTCGGGCCCAATAAGCCAACGCACTCTCCTCGCTTAATGCGAATGCTGACATCATTAACTACTGTACGGGATTTAAATGATTTTTTTAAATTCAGCGCTAATAGTTCACTCATGGGTGTTGACCTGGATGAATCACAATGGTTGTACGAGCTTGTCCATTGCCTTGGGAGAAGACATGTTGGTGTAGTGTATCATAGCTAATTTTAGGAGCAGAAAAAGAATCTGATCCTTGCTCCACACGGGCATTGCCGATAAGTTCAATCAGATGGGTATTGGGATAATAGTTAATGCAATCAGCATAGGCATGCACTTCGGGTTTATCCGCTGAGGGAAGGGTCCAGTAATGGGCCTGAATTTTTTTGTTTCCATTGATAATGGCTTTAATGAGTTGATTTTTAGCGTTGCCTTCGGTCACAGCATTGGCCGCTCTAATGTGTGTTGTGCCTTGATCAAGCTGTACATCATCTGTGTAAATCCCTCGGTGGGCTTGCTGGTCTAGATCCGCGGAGCCTGCACTTAAATGCATCAGTTGCATGCGGTCTGTGGGCAAGGCAAAGCAGCCCTGGGTGAATAAAAGAAGTGCAAATAGCCTAACCATGGTTTGGACCATAAGTCCCCCTGGCATTGCTCAATAACACCACGCGTTTATCGGCAAGGTAGGCTTTCATGCCGGTTGATTTGACGATGCTGCCTGCTCGTTCGTAAGTGATGTCTAGGAGTGTGGTTGCGAGTTTATCTTTTGTGAAATAGGTCATGGAATCGGTGCTGAGGGTACTTTCTTCGGTGTGCTCATCTTTATTTTGATGGATAACAACGTCTTTATTAAAGGTGATTTGTTGGCCACCATAAAGGGCTGTGGCTTGTTCGGCATGGATTTCCCAAGCAGGCTGGTTGTCTTGTTTGACAATAATATGGGGAGATTTAAGCCAGTTGGTGTTATTCAGTGAAATGTGGCGCATTAAGGGGGTTGTTAACGAATGGACCAAGTGGCCATTGGTATCGAATTGATGGACGCTTAATTCGTTAATCACGGTGTCTGCGGTGGTTGATAGGGTGTGTGCATCTAGTCGCATGACGGCTTTTGAGCTCGCAAAATACCAACCCGAAAAAGCAAGGCTAACCAGGGCCAACAAAAGCCATGTCATTTGCCGGGTGGCATTCAAAGGTTGACCCCTGAGGATAAATAGCCGTTTAGGGCTGCTTCTTGTTTATTTTGTGCCGTTAAAATAAAATCGCAAACCTCTCGAACAGCCCCGCGGCCGCCATGAGCTTGGGTGTGCCAGGTTGCAAATTCTTTGACCTGGTTTACGGCATTTTGAACGGCAATGCCTAATCCAACTTGGCGGATAATCGGGATGTCAGGCAGATCATCGCCAATATAGGCAAAGGCATCATCTGGAAGGCCTAAGGTTGATTTGAGTTGTTGATAAGCGGATCGTTTATCAACTTGGCCTTTGAAATAGTGTTGAATGCCGAGTTGTTGCATGCGGTGATCGATAACCGCATTGCGTGATGTGGTGATGATGGCAACGTCTATTCCTGCGGCCATCAGTAATTTTAAACCCATCCCATCTTGGATGTGGAATGCTTTGAGTTCATTCCCATGGTTATCGAGATAGATAAGACCATCGGTTAACACCCCATCAACATCACAGATAAGGCATCGAATTTTTTTAGCTTTAGTTATTAATTCTGTCATAGGATCCTCAAAAAACACCTGCGCGAAGCAAGTCATGTAAGTGCACTACGGCGGTGGGTCGGTTGTCAGCATCGACGACAACCAGTGAGGTGATGCTGTATTTTTGCATGAGTGCCAGGGCTTCTGCCGCCAGCATGTCGCGTCCAATGGTGCGGCAATTTTTGGTCATCACGGTTTTTAAGGGCGTTGTATTAATATCGTTTTGCTCAGTGAGCGTTCGACGAACATCACCGTCGGTATAAATGCCAGCCAGTTGTCCCTTTGAATCAATGACCGTTGTCATGCCTAGGTTTTTAGCAGTCACCTCAATGAGGGCCTCTCGAACGGTGACCTCTTCGCTCACCATGGGTAGTTCATCGCCTTGGTGACAAAGAAAATCAATGCGCAAAAGAAGTTTTTTTCCAAGGGACCCGCCTGGATGGGAGCGTGCAAAATCTTCGGCATTAAAGCCGCGTGCCTCTAGTAAAGCGATAGCCAATGCATCGCCCATCACCAGCGCTACCGTGGTGCTGGTGGTTGGCGCAAGCCCCAGTGGGCAGGCTTCATGACGCACCGTGATGTCAATATTGATGTTGGCCAATTTGGCCAAAGGGGATTCGATATTGCCACTGAGGGCGATGAGGGGAACCTCAAGGCGCTTTAATAAAGGAAGCAGGGTAAGAATTTCATGGGTATTGCCTGAGTTCGATATAGCAAGCACTGTATCTTCTGCAGTGATCATCCCAAGATCCCCATGACTGGCCTCACCGGGATGCATAAAAAAAGCAGGGCTACCGGTACTGGACAAGGTGGCTGCAATTTTTTTAGCAATATGCCCAGACTTACCCATGCCAGTCACCACAATTCGACCTTTACACGCAAGGAGTAATTCACAAGCCGATTCAAAACGTTGGTCGATACGCTGCATTAACTCAAAAACAGCTTGAGCTTCAGTTTCAATGACGGCAAGACCTAGTTTGCAAAAATTCATGGGTTATTTTAGCATTTTTTTAATAATATTTGGATTTTAACATAAAAAGGGTTGTTTCGGACAGCGCAATTGCTGGTATTTGATCAGAGGATTGGCATTCGTTGCGTAGGCGGGTATATACTAACAAAAGGGTGCTGAATCTGGGATGAAACGTATGCCTGAAAATTTGGTGGATATTGTCAATCTTAAATTTTCTCGAGAAGATCATTTGGTTTTTAATGGGGTCAATATTGCGGTTCAGCGTGGAAAAATAACCGCAATCATGGGTCCTAGTGGCAGTGGTAAAACAACCTTGCTCCGATTAATTGGTGCGCTATTAACCCCCGACTCAGGTGAAATACGCGTCAATGCCACCAATATTCATCAGCTTTCACGAAATGATCTCTACAACGCCCGTCAAAAAATGGGACTTTTATTTCAAAGTAGTGCTTTATTTACCCATCTTTCCGTTTTTGACAATGTGGCCTTTCCCCTTCGTGAGAAAACCAATTTAAATGAATCGATGTTGCGCGATATTGTTTTGATGAAATTAGAGGCCGTTGGATTACGAGGTGCTGCATTATTAATGCCTGAAGAGTTATCAGGTGGCATGGCACGGCGCGTGGCTTTTGCTCGCGCCATTGCCCTTGACCCTGCACTCATGATGTATGATGAACCCTTTACCGGACAAGATCCTATTTCCATGGGGGTGTTGGTTCGATTAATTCAACGCTTAAATCAATTGCTAGAAACGACCACGATTATTGTGTCTCATGATGTGGTTGAAACCTGCTCGATTGCTGATTATGTTTATTTGATTGCTGAGGGGCAGGTGGTTGGGGAAGGCATGCCGATGGCGTTGAAAGAATCCATGATTCCTGAGGTTAGGCAGTTTATGCATGGGGAGGCTGATGGGGTTGTGCCCTTCCATTACCCCGCGCGATCTTATGCAGAGGAGTTGCTCGAAGATGCTTGAATTGATTACACGATTAGGTCATGGTGGTTTAGATACCCTGCAAAATTTAGGCTATTCGGCTCGGTTTTTATGTCGTGTCTTGACACGTAAACCTGATTTTCGACGTTTATGGCCTGAATTAAGAGCACAACTCCATTTTGTAGGGGTAAAGTCTTGTCTTATTATTGTTGTTTCGGCTTTATTTATCGGCATGGTCGTGGGCTTGCAAGGGTATAATACCTTAGAAAAATTTGGTGCCAGTAGTCAGCTGGGTCAATTATTGGCATTAAGTATTTCACGAGAACTTGGGCCCGTCTTGAGCGCCTTGTTGTTTGCAGGGCGCGCAGGCTCGGCTTTAACGGCTGAAATTGGTTTAATGAAGGCGACAGAGCAGTTGGCCAGTATGGACATGATGGGCGTTGATCCCTTGGGGCACACGATTTATCCCCGCTTTTTAGCAGGGATCATTTCGCTACCTATTTTGTCACTTATTTTTTCAGCAGTTGCTGTGTATGGGGGATATTTTATCGGTGTTAAATGGTTGGGCGTTGATGCGGGTACTTTTTGGTCGAATATGCAAGCAGCAGTTCATTTTTATGCGGATGTTTTCAGTGGCATGATTAAGAGTGTGGTTTTTGCCTTGTTAGTGATATGGATAGCGGTTTTTCAGGGGTTTACCTGTGAGCCCACAGCAGAAGGGATCAGTCAGGCAACAACGCGTACGGTGGTGTATTCATCGCTAGCCGTGTTGGGATTTGATTTTTTATTGACAGCAATGATGATAGGGGGTTGGTAAATGAATAAACAACGGATTCGTTATCTTGATATAAGTGTCGGCATTTTTATGCTGCTTGGCTTATTGTCAATGCTGGTGATGGTCATGATGGTGAGTGGTGTTTCTGATTTTATTTCAAAAAAAGGATATCAGGTTAGCGCTAATTTCACCGATATTGGGGGCTTAAAAGTGCGTGCGCCTGTTACCATCGCCGGTGTTAGGGTGGGCGAGGTAACCCGTATCGAGCTGCAACCGAATCAATTGAATGCCAAGGTGACGATGTTATTGCGTCGAGATGCACCTATTCCGTATGAGGATTCATCAGCCCGTATTTTAACGCAGGGCTTGCTTGGATCGAATTATATTAGTATCGTCCCGGGTTTTGATGATGTAGAAAATAAAGATCATCCTTATTTGCGTGCTGGGGATGTGATTGCCAAAACGCAGGAGGCCATTATTCTTGAAAATCTGATTGGCCAACTTTTATTTAATGTTAAAAAATAGGTGAATAATGAAAACAATAAAAATAATGTTGTTCGTCACGATGGTTTCTTTGTGTCAAGCCTTATGGGCACAATCCTCACCGGTTCCTATGCTTGAAAATACTGCCGATCAAATTATAGGGACCTTGAAGCACAACAAAGCAAGCATCAAACAAAATCATCATATCATTTATCAAGCCGTTGAGCGCTATTTACTACCCAATGTGGATGTCAATGGCATGTCACGTTCTGTATTGGGTCGTCAAGCTTGGAATAAGGCTTCTGCCACCGAACGGCAGGAGTTCACCCAGGTGTTTACAGAGCTTGTTATTCGCACCTATGCAAACCCACTGGCTGAATATACCGACGAAACTGTTAAGTTTTCACCCATTGCCACCCCAGTGGATGCTCGTTTTGCACGGGTTAATAGTGTGATTATTCGATCCAGTGGTCAACGGATCCCTTTAAGTTATAGTTTGGTTGCTAAAAACAATGGCTGGAAGATTTATGATTTAAGTGTGGAGGGGGTGAGTCTGCTTCAAAGTTTCCGCTCTCAATTCGGTCAAATATTACAGAATTCATCAATGCAAGATTTAATCGCTCAAATGCGGAAGAATAGTAAAAGCAGGGCAGCATGAGTGAGCAATTATTTAAACCCTCGTGCGACCTGTCGTTCACTACGGTACAATCCGATAGTCAGCGTTTGCTGAGCTTGTTGCAGGATCCCGACACAACCGTCGTTCGATTGGATTTATGTGACGTCACCCATTGTGACAGTGCGGGCCTTGCGTTGTTAATTGAGGCAAAAAGACTTTGTATTCAGTATGATAAAACCCTCTTGATTGAGGGAATGCCTAAAAAAATTGCTACACTGGCACAATTTTGCGGTGTGGAAGCCATGTTAGGGTCTAATTAAATGTTAAGTAATGAACAAATAGAACAACACCTTATGGCGATAAATGGTGTAGAATATGCCCAAGTTAAAGGGGATGGTTATCATTATCAGCTAATCATCGTTTCAGATGTTTTTGTTGGCAAATCAAAAGTTGCACGACAGCAGTGGGTTTATGCACAGCTTAAAACGTATATTACCACGGGAGATTTGCATGCTTTAAGCATGCAGACGTGGACAAAGCATGAATGGGAGAAACAACATGGATAAACTAGTCATTAATGGAGGCAAGCCTCTGCACGGTGAGGTGATGATTTCAGGCGCAAAAAACGCCGCGTTGCCTATTATGGCAGCAACATTGTTGGCCAGAGACAATGTGACGCTCTCCAATGTGCCTCATTTGAAAGATGTGACGACCATGATGCAGCTTCTGGGTCAATTGGGCGCAAAGCTTATCGTCGATGAGAAAATGAATGTGCAAGTGGATGCCAATAGCGTGAATGAATTGGTAGCACCTTATGAATTAGTGAAAACCATGCGGGCTTCTATTTTAGTATTAGGGCCCATGTTAACTCGCTTTGGTCGGGCAGAGGTCTCATTGCCGGGGGGGTGTGCCATTGGTACCCGTCCTGTTGATTTGCATCTTAAGGCACTTCGAGCGATGGGTGCTGACATTAGCGTTAAAAATGGTTATATCCATGCGCAGTGCAAACGGGGTCGATTACAGGGTAAGCCTTTGGTTTTTGATACGGTCACAGTGACTGGCACTGAAAATATTTTGATGGCTGCGGTGCTAGCAGAAGGAAAAACGGTGATTAAGAATGCTGCCCGTGAACCCGAGGTGCTTGATCTTGCGAATTTTCTAATACAAATGGGTGCGAAAATTACCGGTGCGGGCACTCACACGATTGAAATTGAAGGGGTTGAGGCCTTAGGCGGTGGCAATTATTCGGTGATGCCTGATAGGATTGAAGCAGGAACCTATCTCACCGCGGGTGCTTTAACCCGTGGTCAGGTCACGGTGAGGCACGTGAGGCCGGATAGTTTATTATCCATGCTGTGTAAATTTGAAGAAGCCGGTGCGGTTATCACCTTAGGTGAAGATTGGGTCGGTTTGGACATGCAGGGCGGACGGCCACAAGCCGTTAATATTTCAACAGCCCCTTATCCAGGGTTTCCTACGGACATGCAAGCGCAATTTATGGCATTGAATACCGTCTCTGAGGGCACCTCGTCTGTGATTGAAAATATTTTTGAAAATCGATTTATGCACGTACAAGAATTACAACGCATGGGCGCTCAGATTCAGTTGAACGGGAATACCGCCATTATTACAGGGGTTGAACGATTGACCGGTGCGCCGGTGATGGCAACGGATTTACGGGCCTCAGCGAGCCTTATTTTAGCAGGGTTAGCCGCAGAAGGTGAAAGCACGGTCGAGCGTATTTATCATGTGGATAGGGGTTATGAGCGGATTGAAGAAAAATTGTCTTTGTTAGGTGCTGATATTAAGCGGTGTTCTAAAAGATGATTGTTCGGGATGATCTCGTTGTATACCTTCAGGACTATTTGAGTTGTGATGATTTTAATGATTACGCACCCAATGGGCTTCAGGTCGAGGGCATCTCAACGATTAACCGAATTTGTACGGCAGTCACGGCATCAGAAGGGATTATTAAAAAGGCGATTGCGTTGAAGGCAGATGCTATTCTTACGCACCATGGTTATTTTTGGCGAGGTGAAGCCCTCACGATGACGGGCATCAAGCGTCGGCGCATTGGCGAATTAATTACCCATAATATGAATTTATTTGCTTATCATTTGCCACTTGATACGCATCCTGTTATAGGGAATAATGCCTGTTTGGCAAGCTTGTTTGGGTTTGTTAACGTACAAAGGCATTCAGCAGGCAATCATCCCAATTTGTTGTGTTCAGGCCAGTTAACGGAAATCCTATCAGGCCGAGAATTGTCGAGCCTTATCCATAAAAAGCTAAATCGTCTTCCTTTGCATGTTTCTGCCACAGACAAACCAATTTCTCGAGTAGCCTGGTGTAGTGGGGGGGCTCAAGATTTTATTGTGGAGGCCCATCAGTTGGGTGTTGATGCTTATTTAAGTGGTGAAATTTCTGAACGAACGTTTTATCAAGCAGAGGAGTTAGGGCTGCATTATTTTGCATGTGGTCATCATGCGACTGAACGTTATGGGATACAGGCCTTAGGACAACATATTAGTCAGCGCTTTGCATTAGAGCATCATTTTATTGATAGTGATAATCCGGTCTGAATATTGTGCCATCGAGTTTTAACGATCTAGGATCGTTTTTGATCCCTATTGATATGGATAAGTGCCAGAATGGAAAAAAAAACTTTGTTTGTATTTTTGAAAAAAATTTATTTAAAACTGCCTGTTTTGGCTTATGACATTCTTTCTATTCCTGTTGCTTGGTTTCTGGCCTATTGGTTGCAATATAATGTGCGCCTGACAGGGCACAAACCCACCACTTTTTATTCTTTATCAGCATTTTGCCTGATTTTTTTTATACAAGTAATTTGTTTTTACCATTTTAAAGTGTACCGGGGCTTGTGGCGATTCTCATCACTCAATGATGTGGCTCGGATTATACGTGCGGTTGGTTGTGCAACGATTTTGGTGATTCCCATCCTGTATCTGTCATCTCTTTTGCGACATATTCCCCGATCGATATTGCCGCTTTATAGTATGTTGCTGGTTACTTTTCTTTGTGGTGGGCGATTAAGTTTGCGGATGCATTGGGATAGACGTTTTAAAAATAGAGGGGTGAGTGATATCAAGCGGGTCCTTGTGATAGGGGCGGGGCTTGCGGGGGAGGGTTTAATCCGAGATTTAAAGCGTACCTCTTCTTATTTACCTGTGGGGGTGTTGGATGACAGTTCAGGTAAGCGCGGTCTTGAAGTCCATGGTGTGCGGGTTTTGGGAACCATTCAAGAATTGCCAAGGCTCATTGAAAAACACCAAGTTGATTTAATTTTTATAGCGATTCCTTCAGCGCGATCAGCTGCAATGCGAAGAATAGTCGATCAGTGTGAACGTTGTAAGATTCCTTTTCGCACCCTTCCCAGTATTCAAGAGTTGGTTTCGGGTCGTGTGGAGGTTAATGCATTACGAGAAGTCGACATTGAAGATTTGTTAGGCCGTGATCAGGTAGAGCTTAATTGGGATAAAATCGCTGCTAACATTCAGCATAAACGGGTATTGATAACAGGCGCAGGGGGATCGATTGGTTCGGAATTATGTCGACAGATTGCGGCATTACAGCCGGATAAATTATTAGTATTGGATAATAGTGAGTATAATTTATACAAAATTGACATGGAGCTTAAGGGAAGTTTTCCTGACTTAACGGTCGATGTGGTTTTGGCCAGTATCGTTGATCAAGTCGCCATCGATTTTTGTTTTCAACGTTTTAATCCGCAGGTTGTATTTCATGCGGCGGCTTACAAACATGTCCCATTGCTTGAAGAGCAAATTCGGGTTGCAGTGCAAAATAATATTTATGGCACTCAAATGGTTGTAGAGGCCAGTATTGCTGTTGGGGTCGAAAAATTTATTCTGATTTCAAGTGATAAGGCCGTGAACCCAACCAATATTATGGGGATGACAAAACGTGTTGCAGAAATCTATTGTCAGAATGTGAATGCCCGAGTCAGCACACAATTTATTACCGTTCGCTTTGGTAATGTGTTGGGGTCAGTGGGTAGTGTGGTGCCTTTATTTCAGAAACAATTGCAACGCGGTGGGCCATTAACGGTAACGCACCCTGATATGAAACGGTATTTTATGACCATTGCGGAGGCTTGCCAACTTATTTTACAGGCAATGGTGAATGGTTCTGGGGGTGAGATTTTTGTATTGGACATGGGTGAACCGGTTAATATTAGTTATTTAGCTGAGCAATTGATTCGCCTAGCCGGTAAAGAGCCTGGAAAGGATATTGCGATTGAATACATTGGGTTACGCCCAGGTGAGAAATTATTTGAGGAATTATTTCATACCTCAGAGCAACTGGTGAAGACAGCGCATGAGAAATTATTTAAGTCAAGTTTTCGCCAAATAGACTGGGACGACTTGATACGAACACTCCATTTGCTTAGTTCAGCCTGTGCAGCGCATCAAGATGAAGTCTTGTTGACCTTATTAAAAAAATTAGTCCCTGAATTTTGTGCTGAGCCGATCTTGATAACAGGATAGGCACGCACGCTGTTTGTACTACAACGGTACTAGTACCGTTTCCATTTAGTTTTGACAGGTAGCGCTTAGATTGCGTTTAGATTTAGGTTTTGTAAGCTCTAAAAAAGCACAGGACTAGCACCGCTAATCTGAGCATTTTTTAGAGTTTACAAAACCTAAAGATGAATGCAAGATAAGATGCTACCTGTCAAAACTAAATGGAAACGGTACTAGCTGGGCCCTAAGGGATGGAGTGGTATGCTGCCATCCACTGCAGGTTTAGCAATGTCATCGATATCTTTTTTTAAGTTATCTAATAGTTGTTCAGATTTTGTTTTACTAGAAAACCATGATATTCCTCGATGTTCATGTAACACAGGCCTAGCCTTTGCAATAGCGTCTTCGCAGGCTTTTGTGAATTTTTGTTTTCTATCATCAATATTTCCCTCTCCCTTAAAAAATTCAATTTCTGCTTTAGCACATGCATTGATGAGCGTTGTCATGGCGTCAGCTGCGGTCTTATATTTTTCGCCCGATCGATGCTTCATTACATTGCAGTGGAGTGAGAGCTCATGGAGATGTTTATTTAATTTTATTTCAGATTTACTATCCATCACAACATCCACAACATCGGCAGGATTTGTGGATGGTTTTGATAGACATAGTTCATGATATAGATGGGGTTGTTTTAAGAGTATGTAATCCTTTACATCATCAAACGGTCCATCGGGTAAACGGCTTAGGCACTCTTTTTGAGCAGCCTCATCCAAAGTTGAAACATGCTCTAGAATTGCTTTGGCGATTTCGGGATTCGAATACAACAGGGCAGTACTAATATTGAGATTCGTTAGCCTAGGATCTTTAAGCATTCTTTTGACGATCTCCACTTGTTCTTCCATGCATGCTACGCTCAGTAGATTAGACCCAGCGCCAGCAGTCCATTGGTTAATGTTAGCATTATTTTTAAGCAAGAAATCGACCATTTTTTCATTTCCAAGCTTAATTGCTATATGCAGTGGTGAGTATCCATCGTAAGTGACATCGTTCACATTGGCCCCTTTTTGTAATAAGCTCTCGGTAGCCTCTTTGTTCTTTGTCATGATAGCCCAATGCAATGCAGTCCTGCCCTTATGATCCCGTGCATTAACATTCAGTGAGGGTTCATTTAGTAATTTGGGTATAACATCCTTGGCATTTAATCTAAGAGCCAGTAATAATGGCGTATAACCATCATGATCTGCTGTGTTTAAAATAGGCGTACGCAAACCAGGCTCTTGTTTCAGCACTTCCTCGACTAATGGCACAAATAATTGTTTATTCATATCAGCTGCATAAAACAAAACATTGGGATAAGGATAATAACCGCCAGAGGGGTTTGCATAGCGGTGTGCGTCGCCATAGTCATCTATATAATCAAAAGATGGCTTCTCTGACGGAGGATTACGAAGATACTTATAGTTACAGTTTATACGGCTGATGCACTCAGCTTGTTGAGTTTGAGGCAATATGGCGGCCTGCCTCAGCTTATCCTGAAGGACGGCCGGATTTCTTCCTGAATATATTTCCCTCTCTAGGTCATTACGTTGACTATCTCTTCCGCTTCTATCGGTAAGACTAGGATTTCCTTTAAATACAAGCACAGGCTTTTGGTCTTTTTTAGTCAGTTCTAATGGTGATGAAGGATCCACAATGGTTCTGGCATCCAGCATAACCTCCTGATGTCTTAATATACATTGAGCCGCATCAAGTTGTCCGGACTGAATAGCTAAATTCAATGCCATCTGTTGTTGCGGGATAGTCGGCTCCCATCCTAATAACAGTTTAAGGGAGTCTATTTTTCCATTTTTTGCAGCGACATTTAATGCCGAATCACCGATGTCTTCTCGCTTTTCTGATAATATTTCTTTTTTCTGTTCTTCTGTTAAATGAAACGCTTCTAAAGCGCTGGGATCTTCTAGTAGTGCATAACTGAGTGCTGTTTGATAAGAACTTCCCTTAAGCATTTGCTTTTGAGCATCCGGTTTGAATCCATGAATATAATGAAGCATTTTTTTTGGTAGGATTGGATTTGATGTTGGAAAAGTTACAAGACGCTCGGATTTTGCTTCTTCTAAATATTCTTCATAACGATCGAACTTAACTTTTTCATTACTGCGAGACATCACAGCATAAGAAGGCGGAGTAAATTCAGGCACTATAAGAGAATCAGGGTTTCCAGGCTCGATGACTTTTGCAATATCATAGCAAAATTGGTTAACTAAATTAGTTGGTTGTTGAAAATAGGACAGATAGCTATCATGAATCTGTTCCGAACGATTCTTTAAGAGTTCTTTTAACGCAACATCAACTTGCTTAAGATCACTTATTTCAAGGCATTTTTCAATCAAATAGAGCGTTTGTTCATTCTCAAATTTTTGCACACGCTCCCACATGGTGTTCGTCTTCAAGGCCTTAACTTTTTCACGCAGTGCGATTACTTCAAGTTTAAATGAATCGATTCTATCCTGATCGAACATGATACGCCCCTTTTTTATGTGCTTATTTATATCACAGTGTAGTTTTGTATTTCCAATAGGTCAATTTTAAGAAGTTTTTTTGTTGCAAAAAGCAGCAATTGGACATTGAACAAAACTGGATGAAAAAAGACCCAAGGGGTGATACTAAAAACTTTATTTGTTTAATTTGTCCATTCCCTAACGGTCATGACTTGGTTTTCGTGCTGGGGGAGTTACAATCTTTTTGACATGTTCTAGCTGGAAACACCTCTGAAAATTGAACATGTTTGTTCATCAGTAGTGTTTCTTGTCGCTTGTTTGAGCCGATAGCGCGGTAGATTATCATAGGCACAATCAGGGTGATCATTCCAATGGTAAAAGCAATTTTATAACTGGGATCATGGCTCATGATTAGAAATAGTAAGCACAGGACCATTAAAATAATAGCAATAATCCCTGTATAAGGCGATCCGGGTGTTTTATAGAGTAAGTCATCTGTTGTGTAGCCTGCGTTGATGAGCCGTTTTCTGAAATTAATCTGTGCCCAACACAGTGAAATCCATGCAATTGCCCCGGTAAATCCAGAGACTAGTAATAAGGCGATATATAACATCGTCTGGCCAAAAAAATAGCCAGCGATGAGTAATAACCAAATGGCAATGAGCGTCACAATCCCTGCGTTTTGTGGCACTGCATTTCGGTTAAGGAGGGCTAATCGTTGGGGGGCCATGCCGTTGCGCGCCAGCGCATGCAAGGATCGTACAATCCCATAAACACCTGAATTCGAGCAGGACAGTGTCGCCGTTAGGGTCACGAAACTTGCCACAGCACCAGCCCAGCCCAGATCATAAAAATTGAGTGCTTCAGCAAATACCGAGTTAGTTAATCCCGCTTTTTGCCAAGGGAAAATTAATACCAGACAAAATACAGGAATGATATAAATAAAAAGAATTCTAAAGGTAACATTTCGAATGGCTGCAGGGATCATGCGCGCAGGATTGATGGACTCACCTGCAGCAAGGCCTATAATTTCAGAACCTTGATAATTAACAAGTAGCAGTACCATGGCGGTTAATAGGGCAATTTTACCATTTGGAAAGAGCCCACCCTGATCAAAGATGAAGCGGCTTCCAATAAGCCCCTTGGGTTGGTGGCCATGGATTAAACCAAAGAAAATAAGAAGGGATAGGAACACAAAACCCATTAAGGCGAAAATTTTAATTAAGGCTAACCAAAATTCTATTTCACCGAAAGTACCGACTTTGGCCATATTAATATAGGTAATTAAAAAACCAAAACAAATGGCCCACACATAGCCATTAACCCCTGTAAAATGCTCCATAATGATGCCCCCTGCAAGACATTCTGCAGGAATATAAGCAACCCAGCTTAACCAATACGACCAGCCCACCCCGCACGCAAAGGAGGGCGAAATAAAATCTGCTGTATAATTGATAAAAGAGCCGGAAATAGGAATGGCAACCGCCAACTCACCCATGCACAGCATGGTTAAATAAATGATTAATCCACCTAGAATATAGGCTAAAAAAACAGAAGGACCGACTTGATGGATAACTGCACCTGTGCCTAGAAAATATCCAGATCCAATGATGCCGCCCAAGGCAATGAGCTGGATATGCCTATCTTTTAACGATCGATTAAATTCGCCATCATGAATAGGTTGGGTAGGTCGGTCGGTTTTTTTAGCCACTGATTTTATTCGTCCTAATATCCTATACTGCGCGCGCAGTATGTATATACATAAAATAGGCATTTGGCGGAGA
Organism: Legionellaceae bacterium; assembly: GCA_947474165.1. Taxonomy (GTDB): domain Bacteria; phylum Pseudomonadota; class Gammaproteobacteria; order Legionellales; family Legionellaceae; genus CANJHO01. The sequence continues at coordinate 10,637 of CANJHO010000008.1, read as the reverse complement.
GAGAGGGATTCGAACCCTCGATACGTTGCCGTATACACACTTTCCAGGCGTGCGCCTTCAACCACTCGGCCACCTCTCCAAGAGCAGAAGAATATACGCTGAGCTGAAAAATAACAAGTCAAAAACTTAAAATTGTGGCCGTGCGCGGTATATGTGTGTGTCACTCCTTTGAAATTATCGATATACTTTATTTTTGGCTATGATAGAAAGGATTGGAACTCATGTTGAAACGGGCATTGTTTTTAATAGGCTATTTTTTTTCTCTACAACTCTATGCATTTCCATGTTTCATCACGTTGGTTAAAGATGACTGTTGGACAAATTATGATTTGACAGTGGATGTTAAAAACGCAAGCACAGGCAAGGTGGTTGTGTCGATTATAGTCCCTCAAGGTCAGTCATGGACACGACAATCGTTTGCTTGCCAACCCAAGGACAGGTTATCGCTTGAGGCGGCTTTTACCCCTATTATTTGGGCATCAGATGCGGGGGTTAAGTATGCTGCAAAACATGACAGAATTCTACCTGATGCTATAACAGCAGGGGATACAGCTTGGAATATAAATATATGCTATTCAGATGAGTTTAATAATGTTCCAGTCCCGCCAGAGTCTAATGGGCACTGTAAATGTAGCCTGGAGAATATACCCGCTATTCCACCACAATAATTGTAAGGAGAATTGAGTGACTCACTTAAGATATAAAATCGGCCAAATGTTGATCATGGGGTTTATGGGTTGTGATATTGATGAGCATAGTCCCGTTGTGAAATGGTTGGAAGGAGATGGTCTTGGTGGGGTGTTGTTGTTTGATGTGGATTGGATGACGGGTGTGCAAGGTAAAAATTTAAAGAGCGTGGAGCAGATCCAACGCTTGACAAAAAAGCTAAATTTTTATGCAAATCATGCCAAAGAGAATACAGATAAGCTGCCTCTGTTCATCGCATTGGATTATGAGGGGGGGGCTGTAGACAGGCTTTCTAAGATCGATGGCTGTATGAAGACGATGAGCGCATGTGATCAGGCATTGCTGTCAGAGGAGGCCTTTTATAGGGAGGCAAAAAATATGGCGGCCACGCTAAAAGGGCTTGGTTTTAACCTTAATTTTGCACCTGTGGTTGATTTAAATTTAGATGTTCAACAGGGTATTATTGGTAAGTTGGGTCGTGGTTTTTCATCGGATCCCAAGGTTGTTGTCCGAGCAGCGCAACAATTTGTAGGTGCATTTAGTCAATATGGGATCACGTGTGCTTATAAACATTTTCCAGGGCATGGGAGTGCCATAGGGGATACCCATCATGGGTTTGTTGATGTCACTGAACAGTATGACCCGAGCGAGCTTTTGCCTTATGCTACCTTGCTGAAAGATAAGACAATGCCTGTGATGGTGATGACAGCCCATGTTATTAATAGGCAATTGGATAACACAGGCCTACCCGCAACGCTATCCTATCCTATGTTAACAAAATTGTTGCGTTCTGAGATGGGTTTTGATGGGGTGATTGTCAGTGATGATTTACAAATGCAGGCGATTAGTCATCATTATCCACTCGATGAAGTGCTGTGCATGACAATTAATGCAGGCGCAGATATGTTGATTTTTGGGAATCAATTGGGTAATCATACCCCTATTGAGGTCATTGATCAGATTGAACAGCTTATTCATCAGGGTGCAATTAAGTTGGATCGGATCGATGAAGCTTATCAGCGAATTGTTAGGTTAAAGCAGGCTCAAAAGGTGGGTGTTTTTGAAGGCGTGTGAGTTTAACGCATAAGCTGAACCGCTTGCTGGCACAGTATTTTATCGGCGGGAATTTCTGTGTCACCTGTCAAAACATACTATTGCATTAAATAGTCTGATACGATGAATCAATAGAACTTTTTTAAAATTTGATATGACCACCTATCTGATGATTAAAACCCTTCATATTATTAGCTCCACTGTATTATTCGGAACAGGGATGGGCATTGCTTTTTTTATGTATCGTTCTAAAGAGACCACGGATTTACATGAAAAATATTATGCGGCTCAGAATACTGTTTTAGCAGATTTTATATTTACAGTGCCTGCTGTTATCATTCAACCACTCACAGGGATTTGGTTAATCCTTCAAATGGGTTATCCATGGGATGCCCCCTGGCTATTGGCGACCTACGGGTTATACTGTTTCATCGGTTGTTGTTGGTTACCGGTGGTCTGGATCCAAATTAAATTAAAAAAAATACTTAAAACCTGTCTGGAAACGCAGGCGGAACTACCCACCCACTATCATCGTTTGTTTAATCTTTGGTTTATCTTAGGTTTCCCAGCATTTATAAGTCTTGTGATTATTTTTTATTTAATGGTCGCAAAGCCTACATGAAACAACAGGCTGATGATCCTCTATTTAAAGCCATTTTTGGTGAAAACTGGATAAAGCTTCCTACGGTTTTTAAAAAACATTATCAAAATAAGCCCTTTAGTAACGATAGAATTGAAGCAAAGGGTTATCTAGACATCTACTGCCACCCTTTAATCAAAATAATAGTGAAGCCTTTTTATAGATGGATGGGAATAGCCCCTATGGTGACTGAAAGCCAAATACCCGTCACTGTAAAATATTATAGCCTGCCTCATTCAGCCTCTTTTCATTTACAACGGGATTTTTATTTTAAAACCGGCGCGCCCTATCATTTTTGTTCACAAATGGTTCATAAGAAAGGCAGTGAGCTTATCGATGTGATGCGTTTTAATGTTGGCTGGCGGTTGAATTACATTTGGCAAGATAATAAAGTTATCTTAAAACACAAAGGCTATGCGCTTAAATTGTGGGGGTATTTTCTCCCCTTGCCAATTACTTTTTTATTAGGGCGTATTAATGCCTATGAGTATGCCATTGATGTCAATAGTTTTGGGATGCAGGCTGAAATTAACCACTGGCTATTCGGTACATTGTATCGTTATAGCGGTCAATTTAAGATACTAATCTAATGAATATAAAACGTGTTTTGATTATTGGAGGGTATGGAAATTTTGGCAGATTTATCGCCAAAGTTTTGGCAAAAAATGATCAAATACAATTAATTATTGGTGGACGGCATCCAGAGAAAGCAAAAGCGTTAATTAAAAATTTAAATGCTGTACAACCGGCAGAGGCCATTTATTGTGATATAGCGAATCATTTCCGAGCCACATTAAAAAATATTGCACCCAATCTAGTCATTCATACCTCCGGTCCTTTTCAAGGGCAAGACTACACTGTAGCATTAGCCTGTATTGAACAAGGCTGTCATTATATTGATCTGGCGGATGCGCGAGACTTTGTTGCAGGCATTGGTGCACTCAATACAATGGCCAAAGAGAAAAAGGTTTTCATCTGCAGTGGGGCAAGCTCTGTTCCTTGTTTAAGCAGTGCTATTGTTGATCACTATATTTCCCAATTCTCAATACTTGAGACCATTGATTATGCGATAGCAACAGCCCAGCTAACCAATCAAGGGCTCGCAACAACAGCTGGGGTTTTAAGTTATGCCGGCATGCCATTTACTACCCTTATTCATGGCAAAGAACAACAAGTCTATGGTTGGCAAAATTTACGACTCAAACAGTTCTGGCATTTAAACCAACGCCTATTGGGTAATTGTAATATTCCTGATTTGGCATTATTCCCTCAGCATTATCCTCAATTAAAAACCATTCGATTTCAAGCAGGGCTCGAGTTAAAAGGTTTGCAATTGATTTTATATACTTTATCCTGGATGGTAAGATTACATCTTCTCCCCCCTTTAAATAAGTTTGCACCCACCTTACTTAAAATTTCTCATTTTTTTAATGTGATAGGGCATAATAATACCGGTTTCTACATGATAATGTCGGGTTTAGATGAAGCACAAAAGCCCAAGGACATTCGATTTGAAATTTATGCAGAAGCAGGCGATGGCTTATATATACCCTGTGTTCCGGCTATTTTGTTAGCGCATCGATTAGTCAATGGAGAGCTGACTGAAATAGGTGCCATGCCTTGTGTTGGACTGATTTCTTTAACAGATTACCTACATACTTTAAAATCATTGGGACTTCAAATTCGTTGGCAGAATGTCGGGTTGAAGGCGCTAATAATGGGGGGCTATTAATAGATTTTTCTGTAGATTTTCTAGTGTATTTTTATCGTTTAACGTACCAGTCAGTACCTGTAAATGCAATGCTGGGTAATCACCGATGCCTTGCAAACGATACTGATGCTTCACTGTCAATATATTTGCCAATACAGGCGCAAGATCGTCGGTGCTTTCTGCAATGAATAAAATATTGCAATGTGCATAATCAGCCCATTGATCACGCCATAAATAAAAATTTGATGAGTTTTGTTCAAGATTTAAAATTTTAGCGCCAGGGAAGACCTGATGGTATTCCAACTGAGACGCCCAGATCCGCTTAAACGTGCCAATAATCGGTTTTTTTTCTACACACCCAGGGGGTGGGTTTTGATGGAGCGCTGTACCAATGAGCGGTGCTAAAATGGCATCTTGCTGGACTAAAACAGGTAATTCTTCCCAAAATAAAGTACACCAAGAATTGGGTGTATTCCCATGAATCCATTGAATAAATGGCTTAAGATTCCACATCCCGCCTGGAAATGACAAAGCAATGACCAAGGGTATCCAGATCAATGCAGTGTATTTACACCATGTTATTAATGAGCCAACACCTGCTTGTCCACAGTAAATAACAGTATAGGGAATTAATAACCAAAAAGCGGGACTAATCCATTGCGGTAAGACATGTGTACGTAGACTACTGATTAAGAAAATTAGGCTTAAGCTACACACAGGGATAATAAGGTAAGCATGCCGTTTCGTCCATAAGCCCTGTTTCAAAAACTTAAAGGTAAACCAAGGCGTTAAATACAGCGTACTCACAACAATAAATACCAATGAATCTTTCCAGTGCCACTGCTTAGCATTCAACCCATGTTGTAATTGAAATACAAAGGATGCAAAATGATTGTTTATATTCCATATGAACATGGGCGATGCGATCATCAAACCGATGAGTACACTCATGAGCATTTTCATCACATCAGACCATCTAAACTTAGAATGGATAAGCAGATCAAGGAATAGTCCACATAAAATCCCCCCTCCTAGCGGTAAAATATGGTATTTTGAAAGCAAGCCGATCCCCAATCCGATGCCGAGTTCAACAGCATTTCTGAAGCTCAGATGATGGTTGCTGATAACCCTATCCGCAACCCAAAGCAATAGACTCAATGAGAAAATCAACCCCGTATCAGGTAAAATAAAGATACTAAAAAAACCAAAAATGGGTACTAAATAGGCAATTAAAAAAGTAAGGCGTAGTTTTATTGCTAAATCGGAGTCCTTGGCACAATGATGATAGACAATGGCCATTAAAAAACAGGTCGACAGGAGATGCAATACAATAACCAATGAACGTTCAATCAATGGGCTATGCAATCCTAGCATTGTTTGAGCAATATTCAGATAGGATACAAAAGGGGGATGATCAACATAACTGGTTTGTAAATTTTTAGAAAAAGCAATGTAATACGTTTCATCGTTCATCATGGGAAATTTGGCCGCAATGATCATGATGGCTATCAATGTAACCATATAGATCAATCCATTTTTCTTTAACTGCAATGCTTCTATAGATAATTGCATGAACTAACGGCCTAATTTTACCTGATGATGAGTATATACTGTACGCGGCCACAAATTGAAGTTTTGGACGATATTATTTTATTATGGATCGAGGGTGCATTTTTAAATCATAATACTGATGATGCGTGGGCGTTATTTCAGCGACGGTGTTGTAAATTAGTGGATAATTCATTTTTCCATGACCAAATTGGTCGGTTTGATAGATAGGCATTGTGGTTTCTTTTGCAAATCTTTCAAGCGCAATCTTCACTCCTTTGTCTTTTATTTTAGTGATGAACTCACCGAAAATGATTGCTTTGACTTCTTTTAATAATCCAGCTTGACGCAAATGATTGAGTGATCGATCGATTCGATAGCCTTTTTCACCGACTTCCTCAAGAAACAGTATCTTGGTTGCTGTTTGAATTTGCCACGGAGTACCAATGCTTGATTCAACAAGGGTCAAATTTCCGCCTGTTAAATATCCTTTGATAGGATTGGCCTTTAGGGCGCTGATATTTAATGGTTTTAAATTGTCTATAGATTGGCTTGGTAGGCCGTAAGTTATAATTTCAGCAATTCGTATATAATTTTGTGGATCTTGGGCAGGATCTAACAGTTCTGCAAGTCCGGCAGCATGAATGGATTGCCAATGCCATTGTTGTGATAAAAACAAATGCAATGCCGTATTGTCACTAAAACCAATAAAGATTTTTTCATGTTTTGGTGGTGGAAGCGTGCTTAATTGATTAATTAGCCGCGCGCTTCCATATCCTCCCCGAAGTGTCCATATAATGGTCTTGTTTGATTCATCATAGAGGGCTGTTCTCAATTGTTCAAATCGTTCCTCATCATTATTCGCATGAAAAAGAATGTCTTGGCTCATTATCTTAGGGGGGATGACAAGTGTTAAGTGAGGTAGCAATTGAAGTTGTTCCATTTTTTCAGGAGATGTGCCTGAAGCTGGGGCAACGACTTTGATGGGGCGTGAGCTGAATGTTTCCTGAAATAATTTATTGTTTAAGGCAGGGTTAAAGAGCGAATTTATCGATGATGGTGGTTTTAACATGATTTTCCCCTTTGACCGGTTAATCCGAGTCACGACCGTCAGGAAGTGGCGCTTGAAAAAGGGCTTCACTTGCTAACGTGCGCGGTTCGGATGTTCATCGCCACCAGTTAAAATTACATTAACAATGGACTAGAGGGCCTCTTGTTTTAAAGATTGTTGAATCGATTTTCTACTGTGAAGTTCAGTAAAATACCGTGATAAATTAGGCCATTTTTTTAACTCAATCTTAAAATAGGATGCCCAAAGCAGCATTACAAATAAATAGGCATCTGGTAGTGTAAAAGTATCACCTAATAAATAGGTATGGTGTTGAAGGTGTTGGTTAACATAGCTTAGTTTGGATTTGATCAATGGAATAAAGAAGGTTGTTTTTGTTTCTTCAGAAAGGGTTGGATTAAATAAGGGACCGAAACTTTTATGCAATTCGGTGCTAATATAGTTAACCCATTCTAAAATGCGATAGCGGTTGAAATCACCAGTTTGAGGTAATAATTGGGTGGCTTTGGCATCATCTGCTAAATATTGTAAAATCACAGCATTTTCAGTAAGTACCTTCCCTGCTTTTAATTCTAGCGCCGGCACTGAGCCTTTGTCATTGATCGTCAAAAAATCCACGCCTTTTTCTGTGGTTTTTGTGTGAAGATCAACCGACTCAAATTCACACCGAAGGCCAATTTCATTAATGATAATTCGTATTACCAGTGAGCAGGCACCTTTTGTATAGTATAATTTCATGGATATTCCTCCCTGTTAGTGCCTTGTCAACTCGAAGATTGGTGTTTGAATCATGAGCGGTCTCATTAACTAACTTCACCGCTAGCTGGCAAGACGATAAACTGTGAAATGCCAATCCCCATAGGCGTAATGCGTGTGGGGATGCGGACAATAAGCATCTTTACCACATAATTTTGTTGGGGAATTTCACTGGCACTTTGATAGGCCACTAAGATTTGCATTTGTACTCCCCATGCATAAACGCCATTGAGGAATCCTTTCTTTGTCAGTGTGGGTTTTCCTATTGTAACAGCAGACACAATTAACTTCTTAGCCATGACGGCATTAAGGGTATTTGATGCGTCTAGTTGGCTAAGAAATTGTGCCCATCCTTCTGGGGTAAAAAATTTTGATGAAGCGAGTAGTGCTTTATTATAATTAACAAAATTGTATGTATAAGCTGATGTGGCAGCTATACTTGCCCACTCTAAAATAAATGGATCAGATTGAGTGGGAAGATCTGATGCTTTAAGTGGTATTGTTCTGCCATTAACCGTTGTTGCAAAATATTTTGGCTCTGTTGGATGCGTAATAATATAAGCTAACATACTGGCTAATACGAAATTAGCCAGTATGGATATGAGTACAACAAAAATCATTCTGCTTTGATTATCACGGTAAATTTTTTTTTGGGGTACAGCAGCCGTCAAAGCATCTTTAGCCATGATTTCCTCTATTATTGCGGTATAACCGGGTTTCGCCTGAGTCAGGAACAAGCAATGGAAGCGATGAATTGTTAGGCGAATCCAATTGCGCAACCGACTTGGAAGAAAACACGTCTTTAGTAGCCGAAAAAGTATTATCAGTCTGAGCAAGGTAGGTGTAATAGATTGCTGCGCTTAACAATAGATTAATGATGAGCGAGATTAAAAGCACATGATTCATCTTTCGATAAGCAAATTTATAAAATTGCGTTGATTGCTTGATTAAACTCCAAGCCTCTCGATTCATTTTAACTCCACCAGCGTTTGCTAAGCACCATGTAATCATCATCTTGTCACATCACTTTAACTGATGACTTAGGCAATTCATTACCTGCCTCAGCCATTGCAACTATAGATTTATCATTACTCAGGCCTTGTGTAAAGATAAAACTACTATCAATGCCCTGCGATCGAAACTCTCGTCAACCCAAGGGCTTGATTCCGCCTTGCAGAAACATAGTTGAGGTAAAAGTAGTCAAAAACTCCGCTTGAATTTTGAAAAAAACAAAAGGGCGAGGGGTTAAGAAACAACGCCGGGGGCATTGTATCATACGATAATATAGAACTTTTGAAACGGTGGAAAAGCAACCCTGAGTTTCAGGATCTTCCAAATAGGGTCGATCCCTCTGTGAACGATTGATCACCAGTTAAACCTACAAATGATTCGGAAATTGCCAAAAGATGTATAAAATTCTCGTGAGTTATGGCCGTTTGATGAATCATACGAAATGTACGGCTTGGGGAGATATCTTCGTTAAATGCAATTGTTGTTGAATTTACATAAACAATTTTATTAAACCCACAGTCAAGAATATCTGCTTTATAATGAAGGATGTGGATGACCCTTCTGGACGTGTGGACAAAGCCATGGGCGATAATATTGAAAACAAAGACACGTTTCCAACATTATCGCCCACAGCCTTGCCCACACTTCACCCACATCCGCTTGTTTAATTGTAATTACAATTGATATTATTTAAACAAAAAGAGACAATACAATCTCTAAAACTCAACGACGACTTCAGATCTGTTTCGGGCTCATTCTTGGATTGGAAAATACTGGTTTCATTAAGCAAAGGATTGCTTTGGCCATGTTTGTCGATTCGGCAAGGATTACTACGCACTACTCATCGGCCGAGTTGAAAAATCTTTATGAGGCCGCGAATAAGGTGTGTGATACGCAACAAAGAAGGGTGGTTTTAACTTTGTTACGTAACCCCAACAATCGGGCAATCATAGAGACTGTGCAAGAAAGACAGATGGGTTCGTTATGATGTTGAGAACGCTAGGTCCCGCAAAAATCCCGCAAGGTATTTTGGGGTAATTTGGAGTCAAGGTGTAACTTATGGATTTATCAGGGCTTATCTGGTGGCCAGAGACGGAATCGAACCGCCGACACGAGGATTTTCAATCCTCTGCTCTACCGACTGAGCTATCTGGCCACAAGAGGGGGATATTAGACTCCGAGAACGATTTTGAGTCAAGGGGTTGATGATAAAAAAGTAAGTTATTAAAATACTCAGCTGGAATGGGTATATCCTGCAGGTTTGGCTGAGCCTTCACCAAAAAAATATTTTTCCATTTCTTCTTTTAAAAATTCACGGGCTTTCAGATCCATGAGATTTAATCGGTATTCATTGATGAGCATGGTTTGGTGAGCCAACCACATTCTCCATGCTTCTTTAGAAATCTCGTTATAAATTTTTTCACCCATGGGCCCTGGGAAAGGGTATTTATCCATGCCTTCTGCTTCTTGATTCAATTTGGTGCAAAATATGCGTCTTGTCATGTGTTCCCTTTAGCGTTAATTTTTAGTTGGGATCGGGCCGCCCGCTCCTTAAGGTGAGACTTTATCAAGTTTTGATGTGCTAACACAATCTTTTTTGAAGGTTTTCCTCAGTGCATATTGCACAATAATGGTCTAACCTATAGAGTAATGATAGGGATAAGTTGTGTTGTTTTGGAAAAGGTGTTTAATGTTACTCAAGGAGGATTACATGAAAAATAAGAAAAATTGTCAAATGGCTTCGTGTGGTTGGGGCTATCGACATGAACTTTTTGGTCTAATCTTGTTAATCATCGCATCTGTTTTAACGGTATTTACCGCTAAAGCACTTGGCATTGCTGCGATGTTTCTCGTTGGTTTAGTCTTGTATTGTCACAAATTTTTAGGTTGTCATTGCTGTCATTCAGAGGCTCATTGCCATGCTGAAGATGGTACGTGCGAAGTAGAATCTAAACCTTTGGCAAAAATCGCCAAAGTTAAAAAAGCAGTGGTTAAAAAAGTCAAAGTTTAGGTATCTCGACTTTAGCCATTTTTTGCAATTCCGTCATTGCGAGTGAAACGAAGCAACCCAGGAGCTCAAAGTGAGCAACTATAAGACATGAAATCGCTCTCTTCGAACCTCTGGGTTGCTTCGTTTCACTCGCAATGACGGAATTTAAATC
>CANJHO010000007.1 GCA_947474165.1 Legionellaceae bacterium | reverse complement strand
AGTATCATTGTGGTGTTTGATTAAAACACCTTGTAATGTAGGGTTGTAAAACCAAGCGGGTGTAGTTCAATGGTAGAACTTCAGCCTTCCAAGCTGATTGTGTGGGTTCGATTCCCATCACCCGCTCCAACTTTAAAGAAGAATTGTGCTTGAAGCCCACATAGCTCAGGCGGTAGAGCACTTCCTTGGTAAGGAAGAGGTCGCTGGTTCGATTCCAGCTGTGGGCACCATTAAGATTAATTAAATAAAGGGGGATTTTTCGATGGCAAAGGAAAAATTTGAACGTAAGAAGCCGCACGTAAACGTTGGTACGATTGGTCACGTTGATCATGGCAAAACCACATTAACTGCAGCAATTACGACGATCATGGCGAAGAAATATGGCGGCACAGCAAAGGCGTACGATCAAATTGACGCAGCGCCGGAAGAACGTGAACGCGGTATTACTATTTCTACAGCGCATGTCGAATATGAATCAGCAAATCGCCATTACGCACATGTTGACTGTCCAGGACATGCCGATTATGTAAAAAACATGATCACAGGTGCTGCTCAAATGGATGGCGCGATACTCGTTGTATCAGCTGCTGATGGTCCAATGCCACAAACAAGAGAACACATCCTGTTGTCACGCCAAGTGGGTGTTCCTTATATTGTTGTGTTCCTAAATAAAGCTGACATGGTTGATGACAGTGAACTCCTGGAATTGGTCGAGATGGAAGTTCGTGATTTGTTAAGCAAATACGATTTTCCTGGTGATGATATTCCTATTGTGATTGGTTCTGCACTGAAAGCCTTGGAAGGCGATACATCAGAAATTGGTGTGGCTTCCGTTGAAAAATTAGTAGAAACCATGGACTCCTATATTCCTGAGCCTGTTCGTAATATTGATAAAAGCTTTTTATTGCCTATCGAAGATGTCTTTTCCATCTCAGGCCGAGGCACTGTTGTGACTGGTCGTGTAGAAAGTGGCATTGTAAAAGTGGGCGAAGAAGTTGAGATAGTAGGAATTAAAGACACCGTTAAGACAATATGTACCGGTGTTGAAATGTTCCGTAAATTATTGGATGAAGGTCGTGCTGGTGATAACGTGGGTGTTCTTTTAAGAGGAACCAAACGAGAAGATGTAGAGCGCGGTCAAGTTTTAGCAAAACCAGGCTCTATTAAACCGCACACTAAGTTCGAAGCAGAGGTCTATGTTTTGTCTAAGGACGAAGGCGGGAGACACACCCCATTTTTTAATGGATACCGTCCACAATTCTATTTCAGAACCACTGATGTGACTGGAACGTGTGATTTGCCTGAAGGCATTGAAATGGTCATGCCAGGAGATAACGTACAAATGGTTATTAACCTTCATGCCCCAATTGCAATGGATGAAGGCTTACGCTTTGCTATACGGGAAGGTGGCCGAACTGTCGGTGCTGGTGTCGTTGCAAAGATTATCGAGTAAAAAACGAGGTATGAGCTGGTAAATCAGCTCATACTAATTGAATACAGGCCAGTAGCTCAATTGGCAGAGTGGCGGTCTCCAAAACCGCAGGTTGGGGGTTCGATTCCCTCCTGGCCTGCCAACTACCTGAAAATTATGACAAATACAGAAGATTCCAGAATGAAATTTAATGAACTAATGGCTTGGATGGCAATTGTTCTAGTAACAATTGCGTCTTTTTTTGGAACCTATTATTTTCATTTTTCGGCGCCCATAAAGGCCTTAATCTGGATTGGTTGGCTGGTGATAACACTGTTTATTGGTTTTTTTACGACAAAAGGGACAGAGGTTTACCTTTTTGCAAAAGAAGCAAAAATAGAATTACAAAAAGTCGTTTGGCCTACTCGCCAAGAGACGATACAGACTACATCAATTGTCATGGTTATGGTTGCAATAACAGGATTTGTTCTCTGGGGAATAGACTCTGGTATGTTGTGGGCTATTGGTAAAATAACGCACTTAGGTTGATATTACCGTGGATGAACAAAAATCTAAACAGTGGTATGTCGTACATGCATATTCAGGATATGAAAATTTTGTTATGGGCGAAATAAGATCGCGTGCTCAACACCATCATCTTGAAGATAAAATTGGTGAAGTGGTTGTACCATCGGAAGAAGTGGTCGAAATGCGCGCTGGCCAAAAGAGAAAAAGTACACGTAAATTTTTCCCTGGGTATGTCCTTGTTAATATGGTAATGGAAGATGAAACATGGCATATGGTTCGAGCGATACCTAGAGTTCTAGGATTTATTGGAGGAACCAGTCAGACCCCAACACCCATTTCTGATAAAGAAGCGCAAGCGATTATGCAACGTGTTGAGGATGGCGTAACAAAACCTAGACCAAAAGTATTATTTGAGCCGGGTGAGATGGTCCGTGTTAAAGAGGGTCCTTTCGTGGATTTCAACGGTGTTGTTGAAGAAGTTAATTACGAAAAAAGCAGGCTCAGAGTGGCTGTTCTAATTTTTGGACGATCAACACCCGTCGAATTAGAATTTAGTCAGGTTGAAAAGTCCTAGGAAAGGCAAACATCCTTTAGGCAATCCAACCTATTCGTCGCAAAGCGCGTCATGGTGGGTGCTCAACAGGACAGATATTGACATCATATTTTTATGTAACCGGGGAGTTAAAGTAATCATTCGTGATGAAATATCGTTAGACCCATAAGGAGTCGTAATGGCTAAAAAAGTAGACGCATATATTAAATTGCAAATTCCAGCAGGAGAAGCAAAACCGAGTCCACCAGTAGGACCTGCATTGGGTCAAAAGGGTGTTAATATCATGGAGTTCTGTAAGGCATTTAATGCAGCCACACAGACCATGGAGCGTGGCTTGGCAACACCTGTTGTTATTACAGTTTACAGCGACCGTAGTTTTACATTTATTACCAAAACCCCACCCGCTTCAGTCTTGCTAAAAAAAGCAGCTGGATTAAAGAAAGGCAGTGGTAAACCAAATACTGAAAAAGTAGCCAAATTACATCGATCTGATCTTGAAACCATTGCAAAGACCAAAGAGCCTGATTTAACAGCAGGAAGTTTGGATGCAGCTGTACGCAGTATTGCGGGAACTGCTCGCAGCATGGGTATTGATGTTGAAGGCCTAGATGAAGGGGCAAATTAATGGCTACGTTAAGTAAAAAATTAAAGAAAATCAGAGAAACAATTGTACCTAATCAGCAATATAAAGCTGTAGACGCGATTGAAATTCTTAAGCAGTTTGCAAGCTCTAAATTTAGAGAGGGCGTTGATATCGCCGTTAACCTTGGCGTTGATCCGCGTAAATCTGATCAGGTCGTTCGATCAGCAACAAATCTTCCAAAAGGTACGGGAAAAACAGTCCGAGTTGCTGTATTTGCACAAGGTGATAATGCAACAAAAGCGAAAAATGCAGGTGCAGATCTTGTTGGGTTTGAAGACCTGGCTGAACAAATCAAAGCCGGAGAAATGAATTTTGATGTGGTTATTGCCACCCCAGATGCGATGCGAATAGTTGGACAGCTCGGACAGATATTGGGCCCAAGAGGGCTAATGCCTAATCCTAAAGTTGGAACTGTAACGATGAACGTTGAGGCCGCTGTTAAAGACGCGAAATCTGGTCAGGTGCGCTACCGTACTGATAAAAATGGTATTATTCACTGTTCCGTAGGAAAAGCTGATTTTCCAGCCGAAGATTTGGTTGAAAATTTATCAGCCCTGTTGGCCGACCTTCGTAAGGCAAAGCCAGCCTCATCTAAAGGTGTTTTTGTTAAGAAAATTACCCTGTCTACAACCATGGGCCCAGGTATACCTATTGATCCCGCATCAATTCCCGTGTAATATACCGAGCCATTTTAAAGCTTTCACGGCATGGACCTAGGTTCATTGCCGTCGAAGACCGCAGGTGCGTGAGCTTAATTTCCTGCGCAGACGGTGAACCACCCTTGAGTTTCATAGGGCGAACACCATAACTGTCAAATCCTAGTGATTTGCACAATTTAGGAGGTCAGTAACGTGACGTTATCTTTAGCTGCAAAAAAAGCCGTTGTTGAGGAAGTAACCGCTGTTGCTTCAAAGGCTATTTCAGCAGTTGTTGCTGATTATCGCGGTTTAACTGTTAATCAAATGACACAGCTACGTGCAAGAGCACGCACGTCGGGTGTATATTTGCGCGTTGTACCGAACACACTAACGCGCAGGGCTTTTGAAAAAACAGATTTTGCCTGTCTCAGTGAACTACTAGTTGGACCTTTGTTTGTGGCGTTATCCATGGAATCACCAGGTGATGCTGCGAGACTATTAAAAGAATTCTCAAAAACATTTGAAAAACTAGAAGTTAAAGCATTGTCAATCGGTGGTAAAGTTTTTGGCGCCGAACAACTTGATGTTGTTGCCAGCTTGCCAACGCGTGATGGAGCAATTGCGAAGCTGATGTATGTGATGAAAGCGCCAATAGAGAAATTTGTACGTACCCTTGTAGCGCCACATACTAAATTAGTTAGAACAATAGCAGCAATTAGGGACCAGAAAGTAGGATAACCCGGTAATCATTAATTAAATTTTAACTTAGGAGCTAGAAATGGCTGTATCAAAAAATGAGATTTTAGAAACTATCTCTAACATGTCCGTGATGGAAGTTGTTGAATTAATCGAAGCAATGGAAGAAAAGTTCAACGTGTCTGCAGCTGCTGCTGCCGTAGCCTCTGCAGCCCCTGCTGCCGCTGCTGCTGTTGAAGAAAAAACAGAGTTTGATGTGATAATGACAAGCTTTGGAGAAAACAAGGTTAATGTAATCAAAGCAGTTCGTACGATTACAGGTCTTGGTTTGAAAGAAGCAAAAGATTTGGTTGAAGGTGCACCATCAACCGTCAAGGAAGCTGTATCAAAAGCGGAAGCTGCTGATATCAAAAAACAACTAGAGGAAGCAGGCGCTTCTGTCGACGTTAAGTAGTTAAGACAACATTTGTTTATGACCCAGCCATGTTCTCATGGCTGGGTTTACTTGTTTGCAGTCACCAATAATTTATAGAGGAACCACCATGGCCGAAGTAGTTGCTAACCCTCAATATTCACATGCTGAGAAAAAACGATTTCGCAAGAGCTTTGGTAGGCAGACTGAAAAAATGGCAATTCCTAATTTGCTTGAAATTCAGCTGAAGTCATATAGAGACTTTTTACAAATGGGCTCAGACAGCGCAACCCAACAGAAAACGGGTCTGCATGCTGCATTTTTATCTGTGTTTCCCATTCAGAGTTTTTCTGGTAGTGCCCGACTTGAATATGTTAGTTATACCTTGGGCGAGCCAGCGTTTGATGTCCGTGAGTGTAAGCTAAGAGGACTGACCTATTCCGCCCCACTTCGCGTTAAAATAAGACTTGTTGTGCTTGATAAAGAAGCCTCAGGTGATCCCAAGCCAATTAAAGATATACGAGAGCAAGATGTATTTATGGGTGAAATTCCGCTCATGACAGACGTGGGAACTTTTGTAATAAATGGAACGGAGCGCGTCGTTGTATCCCAATTACATCGTTCACCAGGCGTTATATTTGAACACGATCGCGGTAAAACACACTCATCTGGTAAATTATTGTATTCTTCTCGAATTATCCCCTATCGAGGGTCATGGCTAGATTTTGAATTCGACCCCAAGGATTGTGTTTTTGCACGTATCGATCGCCGCCGGAAACTTCCCGTAACCATTATACTTCGTTCGTTGGGTTATGATACAGAATCTATCTTGGCTGAATTTTTTGAATCCACAGCATGCCATCTTAAAAATGGTGATTTTCATATTGAGTTGATTCCCGCTCGCTTGCGTGGAGAAATAGCTTCGTTTGATATTATTGCCCCTGAAACTGGCGAGATGATATTAGAGCAAGGCCGTCGAATTACTACGCGACATATAAAGCAGATGGAAAAGAGTAACATGAAGGATCTCATTGTTCCTCGAGACTATTTGATAGGTAAAATGCTAGCTAAAAACATGGTCGATGAATTAACAGGCGAGTCTTTAGCACAAGCAAATGATGAAATTACCTCAGATCTTTTGGATACCATCATTCAACACGGAATACTTCATTTTGATATGATTTATACCAATGACCTAGATCATGGTTCCTACATTTCAGACACCCTAAAAGTAGACCCTACATCTAGCCAGCTAGAGGCTTTAGTTGAAATTTACAGAATGATGCGCCCTGGTGAGCCACCTACAAAAGAAGCTGCTGAGGCATTGTTTAAGAATTTATTTTTCTCCGAAGAACGGTATGATCTATCCGCAGTCGGTCGTATGAAATTTAACCGACGTGTTGGTCGTAAAGAAGATGTAGGTCCAGGGACATTGACTAAAGAAGATATCCTTGCGGTCATTAAGACCTTGATTGATATCCGAAATGGTATTGGCATAGTCGATGATATTGATCACCTTGGAAATCGCCGCGTTAGAAGTGTCGGTGAAATGTCTGAAAACCAATTTAGAGTGGGTCTCGTTCGAGTAGAACGAGCAGTCAAGGAACGATTGAGTTTAGCAGAGTCAGAAAATTTGATGCCTCAAGATCTCATCAATGCAAAACCTGTGTCTGCTGCTGTGAAAGAATTTTTTGGATCCAGTCAATTGTCACAATTTATGGACCAGGTGAATCCTCTTTCAGGCGTTACGCATAAACGACGTGTTTCAGCCTTAGGACCAGGCGGATTAACACGTGAGCGTGCAGGTTTTGAAGTACGTGACGTTCATACCACGCACTATGGTCGTGTATGTCCTATTGAGACACCTGAAGGACCCAATATTGGATTGATTAACTCATTGTCTGTTTATGCCCGTACCAATAATTATGGTTTTATTGAAACCCCTTGTAGAAAGGTTATTGATGGCAGAGTAACAGATGACATTGAGTATTTATCAGCGATTGAAGAAGTTGATCAATATATCGCACAGTCGAATGTCCCGGTTGATAAGAAGGGAAATATCACTGCTGATTTGGTCCCTTGTCGTCACCAGAATGAATTTTCGTTAACGACGCCCGATAAAATTAACTATATGGATGTATCGCCTAAGCAAATTGTATCTGTTGCCGCGTCACTTATTCCATTTTTAGAGCATGATGATGCGAATAGAGCCTTGATGGGTTCAAATATGCAACGACAAGCCGTTCCTACGCTACGTGCTGAAAAACCACTTGTTGGGACGGGGATGGAGCGCACGGTTGCTTCAGATTCAGGCGTATCTGTTGTTGCTAGACGTGGTGGAGTAATTGATCTCGTTGATGCGTCTCGTATCGTTGTTCGAGTCAATGATAATGAGACAACCGCAGGTGAAACTGGTGTTGATATATATAATCTAACCAAATATTTTCGCTCCAACCAAGACACTTGTATTAATCAGATTCCGATTGTTGCAACGGGTGATCGGATAAATAAAAATGACATATTAGCAGATGGTCCTTGCACGGACATGGGAGAGCTTGCCTTAGGTCAAAACCTTTTAGTCGCGTTTATGCCCTGGAACGGATACAACTTTGAGGATTCCATCCTCATTTCAGAAAGAATTGTACAAAAAGATCGCTTTACAACAATTCATATTGAAGAACTGACTTGCATCGCTCGAGATACCAAACTTGGTACTGAAGAAATTACCGCCGATATCCCTAACGTTGGCGAGTCTGCTTTGGCCAGTTTAGATGAATCTGGTGTTGTTTATATCGGTGCTGAAGTTGGTGCTGGCGATATTCTAGTTGGTAAAGTCACGCCAAAAGGTGAAACCCAACTAACCCCAGAAGAAAAACTCTTGAGAGCCATCTTTGGTGAGAAAGCTTCTGACGTAAAAGATTCTTCACTTCGTGTACCATCAGGAATGAATGGAACAATAATCGATGTACAAGTCTTTACCCGGGATGGCTTAGAAAAAGATGCCCGTGCAAAAACCATCGAAGAGGAGCACCTCGCTCGAGTTCGTAAGGATCTCATTGATGAGCGTCGTATTCGGGAAGAAGATATATACCAACGTGTATTTAATCTCTTACTAGATAAGGTGGCAACAGGAGGCCCAGGCAGCCTTAAGCCAGGATCTAAAATATCGTCTACCTATCTTGAATCAACTAATCGTGAAAAATGGTTTGATATTCGTATGGATGATGATCTAATTAGTCAACAATTAGAGCAGTCTTCTAAACAATTAGAATTACTTGCCAAAGAAATTGAGAAACGTTTTAATGACAGTCGAAAGAAGATAGTCCAAGGTGACGATTTGGCTCCTGGTGTACTTAAAATTGTAAAAGTATACCTTGCTGTCAAACGACGTATTCAGCCAGGTGATAAAATGGCAGGTCGCCATGGAAACAAAGGGGTTATTTCCATCGTTGTTCCTATGGAAGATATGCCACATATGGAGGATGGTACACCAGTTGACATCGTACTTAATCCATTAGGCGTACCCTCACGGATGAATATTGGACAAGTACTGGAGACCCATCTAGGGCTGGCAGCTAAAGGGTTAGGGCAACGCATTGCAGAAATGCTCGATCAAAAACGACCTATAGATGATATTAAAGAATATGTCCTTAAAATTTATAACCATGATGGTCAACAGCGAGTGAATTTGGATAGCTTGACGCCTGAAGAGTTGATTATTCTTCTTAATAATTTACGAGAAGGCGTACCCATGGCGACACCAGTATTTGATGGTGCAAATGAAGCTGAAATTAAGGCCATGTTGCAGCTGGCAGGTTTACCCCTTGATGGGAAAACAACCCTTATTGATGGACGTACTGGTAGAAAATTTGATAATCCAGTAACGGTTGGTTACATGTACATGTTAAAACTTAATCATCTGGTTGATGACAAAATGCACGCTCGCTCAACTGGTTCATACAGTTTGGTTACACAACAACCACTTGGGGGTAAGGCACAGTTTGGTGGACAGCGCTTTGGTGAAATGGAGGTCTGGGCTTTGGAAGCGTATGGCGCGGCTTACACATTACAAGAAATGTTAACTGTTAAATCTGATGATGTGGCTGGACGCACCAAAATATATAAGAACATTGTGGATGGTGACCATCGAATGGATCCAGGTATGCCAGAATCATTCAACGTATTGTTGAAAGAAATTCGTGCACTGGGTATAGATATCGAATTGGACCACGACTAAGAGCACTTACCACTGGTTGATGTGTGACTCAAATTTATTAACGGGTCACCCATCACACCTGTAAGCACTCTGATAGATAGACTGACTGACCATTTTTGGAGGCATTAACTTGGCTAATCTAAGCAACGAATCAATGAAAAAAGCACCGGTAATGAGTGATTTGCTTGGCATGCTCAAACAACAAGGTCAAACTGAAGAGTTTGATGCTATCAAAATTGCATTGGCTTCGCCGGAATTAATTCGTTCATGGTCCTATGGTGAAGTTAAAAAGCCTGAAACCATTAATTATCGTACATTTAAGCCTGAGCGTGATGGATTGTTTTGTGCTAAAACCTTTGGGCCTGTTAAGGATTATGAGTGTTTATGCGGTAAATATAAGCGTCTTAAACATCGTGGTGTTATTTGTGAGAAATGCGGTGTTGAATTAGCCCTTGCAAAAGTAAGACGAGAGCGCATGGGTCACATCGAATTGGCAAGCCCCGTAGCACATATCTGGTTTTTAAAATCCTTACCCTCACGGATTGGTTTGCTTCTTGACATGACATTGCGAGATATAGAGCGTGTTTTATATTTTGAGGCTTTTGTTGTTGTTGATCCGGGAATGACTGAACTGGAACGAGGTCAGTTACTCAATGATGAGGTATATCTTGAGGCAATGGAACAATATGGCGATGAATTTGATGCACGAATGGGTGCTGAAGCGATTCGCGATCTGTTACGCCAAATTGATTTATCTGAAGAAATAAAATCATTACGTGAAGAGTTACCAACAACCAACTCTGAAACTAAAATTAAAAAAATCACCAAGCGACTTAAGTTACTTGAAGCCTTTTTCGAATCAGGTAATAAGCCCGAGTGGATGATCATGAACGTGTTGCCGGTGTTGCCACCCGATCTACGACCTTTAGTTCCACTCGATGGGGGGCGTTTTGCCACATCGGACTTGAATGATTTATATCGTCGCGTAATTAATCGAAATAACCGACTTAAACGGCTTCTCGATCTCAGTGCCCCTGATATTATTGTTCGTAACGAAAAACGGATGTTACAAGAATCAGTTGATGCGCTGTTAGACAATGGTCGCCGTGGTCGTGCTATTACAGGGACCAACAAGCGTCCATTAAAATCCTTAGCAGACATGATCAAGGGTAAACAGGGTCGTTTTCGTCAAAATTTACTCGGAAAACGAGTGGATTATTCTGGACGTTCGGTTATTGTCGTGGGCCCCACATTGAGGTTACATCAATGCGGCCTACCTAAAAAAATGGCATTAGAACTCTTTAAACCATTTATTTTTAGTAAACTTGAGTTCAGAGGTCTAGCCACCACCATTAAAGCGGCTAAAAAAATGGTAGAGCGCGAAGAGCCCGTGGTTTGGGATATTCTTGAGGATGTCATTCGTGAACATCCTATCCTCTTAAATCGTGCACCCACATTGCATCGATTAGGTATTCAAGCATTTGAGCCGGTACTCATCGAGGGAAAAGCGATTCAACTTCACCCGCTTGTATGTACAGCCTATAACGCCGACTTTGACGGTGATCAGATGGCTGTTCATGTCCCATTAACGATTGAGGCCCAACTCGAAGCCCGATCATTGATGATGTCGACGAATAATATTTTATCACCGGCAAGCGGTGAGCCAATCATTGTGCCTAGTCAGGATGTGGTCTTAGGTCTTTACTACCTCACCCGAGAACGAATAAATGCCCCCGGGGAAGGGAAAGTCTTTGCTAGCGCACAAGAAGCACAAAATTTTTATGATGAGAATTATGTTGATATTCATGCCAAGGTTCGTGTTCGTATGCTTATTGATACATCAAAACCTGAGTTAGGAAAGGCGCTAGTAGAGACAACAGTTGGCCGTGCGATACTGTCTGAGATTCTGCCTAAGGGAATGCCTTTTGCTAATATTAATAAACCAATGACAAAGAAAGCCATATCCAAAGTACTAGACAATTGTTATAGAACGTTTGGGCTTAAAGAAACAGTAATTTTTGCGGACCAGTTGATGTATACCGGCTTTAAGTATGCAACACGTGCAGGAGCTTCTATTGGTATTGAGGACATGGAGATTCCAGATGATAAAGCTGCAATCATTGAAATAGCCGATAATGAAGTTCGAGAAATCGAAGCCCAATTCCGTTCAGGTTTAGTCACGAATGGAGAACGATATAATAAAGTAATCGACATCTGGTCTCGCACTAATGAATTAGTGGCCAAGTCGATGATGGCTAAAATTGCAACAGAAGAAGTCATTACCCGAGAGGGCAAGGTTACTAGGCAGGATTCATTTAATCCAATATTCATGATGGCAGACTCAGGTGCACGGGGATCAGCGGCTCAAATAAGACAGTTGGCTGGGATGCGAGGGTTGATGGCGGCCCCGGATGGTTCAATCATTGAGACGCCAATTACTGCAAATTTCAGAGAGGGACTAAACGTATTCCAATACTTTATTTCAACTCACGGAGCACGTAAGGGTCTTGCAGATACAGCATTGAAAACAGCAAACTCTGGTTATTTAACACGCCGACTGGTTGATGTGGCACAGGATGTAGTCATTACTGAACTCGATTGTGGCACTGAGAATGGCATTTTAATGCAACCATTAATTGAAGGGGGAGATATTGTTGAACCCTTACATGAAAGAGTACTTGGAAGGGTCGTTGCAACTGATGTGTATATTCCCAACCAGGAAGAACCTGTTGTTAAAGCAGGAACGTTACTTGATGAAGCATGGGTTGATCACTTAGAAAAACTAGGCGTTGATCAGGTTCTTGTTCGTTCGCCCATCGCTTGTTTAACTCGATTTGGTCTCTGTGCAAAATGCTATGGTCGTGACCTGGCGCGTGGACATTTAGTTAATACGGGTGAGGCAGTTGGTATTATAGCGGCTCAATCCATTGGTGAGCCAGGTACACAGCTTACCATGCGTACTTTCCATATTGGTGGAGCTGCATCCCGTGCGACAGCAGCAAACAACATTCAAATCAAAAATAAGGGTGTAATCCGGCTCCATAACATTAAAACAGTTACGCACAAGAACAGTAATCTGGTGGCGGTGTCTCGTTCAGGTGAGGTGACCATTGCAGATGAATTTGGACGTGAACGTGAACGTTACAAGTTACCCTATGGTGCAGTATTGTCAGTGCATGATCACTCCTCTGTTGAGGCAGGTCAAATAATAGCCACATGGGACCCTCATACTCATCCAGTTATTTCTGAGGTTAGTGGTAAACTTAAGTTTGTTGACTTGGTTGAAGGCCTAACAATGAACCGGCAGACAGATGACTTGACTGGGTTGAGTAACATTGTAGTCATTGATGCAAAACAGCGCAGTGCGATAGGTCGTGATATGCGTCCGATGGTTAAGCTGGTATCGGATAATGGTGATGAAATATTTTTATCAGGGACTAATGTTCCAGCGCAATATTACTTGCCTGTAGATGCCATCATTAACTTTGAAGATGGAAACAATGTAGGTGTTGGTGATGTTATTGCAAGAATACCACAAGAGCGAACCAAGACACGCGATATCACAGGGGGTCTACCACGGGTAGCTGACTTGTTCGAGGCTAGAAAGCCAAAGGACTCAGCTGTGATGGCCGAAGTTTCAGGAGTGATTAATTTCGGGAAGGAAACCAAAGGTAAACGACGATTAATTATTTCAGAATCTGAAAATAAAGCCCATGAAGAGTTGATTCCTAAGTGGCGCCATATATCAGTATTTGAGGGAGAGCATGTACAGCGGGGAGAAACCGTTGCTGAGGGCCCTCCGAATCCACATGATATACTGCGCCTGCTCGGTGTTGGTGCTTTAGCAAACTATATTGTCAATGAAGTACAAGATGTTTATCGTTTACAAGGTGTAAAAATTAACGACAAACATATTGAGACCATAGTGAGACAGATGCTTCGTAAGCGCATCATAACCTTTACTGGGGATTCAAAATTCCTGGTGGGTGAACAAGTGGAAGACACCGTGTTGTTACAAGAAAATGATAAATTGGTCGCAGAGGGTAAACTTGGTGCTCAAGGAACGCCCATTTTATTGGGCATTACAAAAGCGTCGCTGGCTACGGAGTCATTTATTTCAGCAGCATCATTCCAGGAGACCACACGCGTTCTTACTGAAGCCGCTGTAAGCGGCAAGACAGACGAATTGCGTGGTCTTAAGGAAAACGTCATGGTAGGTCGGCTTATCCCTGCTGGAACGGGTTATGCCTATCACCAAAACCGCAAAGCACGCCGAGCTAAAGCGGCTAGTGGGGAACAATCACCGCATGTAGTTACAGCCAGTGATGTTGAACATGCATTAAGTGAAGCACTTAATGCGGATAATCGTGATCAACTGGGTTGACAAACGGGCCGGACCTATATAGAATCCGGCCTCCTTATGCATGCGAAATTTTTTAAAAAGCTAAAGTTCGGAGTTAATGATAAATGGCTACTATTAATCAGTTAGTAAGAAAGCCTCGTGTGGACGCCAAGCGGAAAAGTAATGTGCCAGCATTGGAATCATGCCCACAACGTCGCGGTGTATGTACACGGGTATATACAACAACACCCAAAAAGCCTAATTCAGCTATGCGTAAGGTTGCACGTGTTCGATTGACGAATGGTTTTGAGGTGTCATCGTACATAGGCGGTGAAGGCCATAATTTGCAAGAGCATTCTGTTGTGCTAATTCGCGGTGGCCGTGTTAAAGATTTGCCTGGTGTTCGCTACCATACAGTTCGGGGTAGCTTAGACACATCAGGTGTTAGTGATCGTAAACAAGGCCGTTCCAAATATGGAACAAAAAAACCAAAAGATAAGAAATAACCTGAATGTAGGAATTTGACATGCCAAGAAGAAGAGAAGTACCGAAAAGAGAAATATTGCCCGATCCTAAGCATCACAGTGAATTGTTGGCAAAATTTATCAATGTACTAATGGTCAGCGGAAAAAAATCTACTGCCGAGAAAATTATTTACGGTGCATTGTCTGTGCTGGATGAGCGCATCAAGAAAATTAAAAAATCTGATGAAGATACTGATTCAGGTAGCGGTTCCTCATCGACGGGTGTTCTTCGTTATTTTGAGCAAGCCTTAGATAATGTTCGCCCTTCAGTTGAAGTTCGGTCACGCCGTGTCGGTGGTGCTACATACCAGGTTCCTGTTGAGGTGAGAACAGACCGTAGTGTAGCCCTTGGCATGCGTTGGATTGTCCAGGCATCACGTTCGCGTGGTGAGAAGGGGATGATGCTACGTCTCGCTGGTGAGCTGGTTGATGCATTTGAAAGTAAAGGTTCTGCTGTGAAAAAAAGAGAAGAAACACATAAAATGGCAAAGGCAAACCAAGCCTTCGCTCATTTTAGATGGAATTAAAAAGAGGATAAGCAGTGTCAACTACTCCACTAGAGCTATACCGAAATATCGGCATTGTAGCCCACGTCGATGCCGGAAAAACAACAACAACAGAGCGTGTTTTGTTTTATACCGGCACGTCTCATAAAATTGGTGAAGTACATGATGGCGCTGCGACAATGGACTGGATGGTTCAGGAGCAGGAGCGTGGTATAACCATTACCTCTGCTGCTACAACATGCTATTGGTCCGGTATGGATAAACAATACGACAGCCACCGTATTAATATCATTGACACACCTGGTCACGTTGATTTTATGATTGAAGTCGAGCGTTCATTGCGTGTATTAGATGGTGCTGTTGTGGTGTTTGACTCCGTTTCAGGTGTAGAGCCACAATCTGAAACAGTTTGGCGTCAGGCACATAAATATGGCGTTCCTCGAATCGTTTTTGTAAATAAAATGGATCGAATGGGTGCTAATTTTTTGAGGGTTGTTACCCAAATTGAAGATAGACTCCGTTCTACACCAGTCATTCTACAATTGCCTATTGGTTCCGAAGAAACATACCAAGGCGTTGTTGATCTTATTAAAATGAAGGCAATATATTGGGATGAAGACAGTAAAGGCATGACTTTTGAATATAAGGATATTCCACCTCAGATGCTTTCTCAGTGTAAGGAACTGCGTGCGCATATAATTGAAGCCGCAGCTGATTTTTCTGAGGAATTAACTGAAAAATATCTTGAGGGACACGAGTTCTCTGAAGACGAAATTAGGGCCGCACTACGAAAACGCACTATCAATAATGAAATTGTTCCTGTTTTCTGTGGCTCGGCATTTAAGAACAAAGGTGTGCAAGCGGTGCTTGATGCGGTGATAGACTATTTGCCATCGCCACTTGATATTCCACCGATTAAGGGATTGGATGAAGATGGTGAGGAGTCTTTTAGACACACATCGTATGATGAGCCCTTTTCAGCGTTAGCTTTTAAAATTGCTACGGATCCATTTGTAGGGACATTAACCTACTTCCGTACATACTCAGGCGTGCTGAAGTGTGGGGATACTATTTATAATTCAGTCAAAGGTAAGAAAGAGCGGATTGGTCGACTTCTTCAGATGCATGCAAATTCAAGAGAAGAGATCAAAGGGGTTCATGCTGGAGACATCGCGGCAGCAGTTGGGCTCAAGACAGTAACTACGGGAGACACGCTGTGCTCTCTGGATAATACAATTATTCTAGAGCGTATGGATTTCCCTGACCCGGTCATTGCAGTAGCTGTCGAGCCGAGAACCAAAGCAGATCAAGAAAAAATGTCGATGGCACTTAGTAAATTGGCACAAGAGGATCCTTCCTTCCGTGTGCATACCGATGAAGAATCAGGTCAAACAATTATTGAAGGAATGGGTGAGCTTCACCTCGAAATTATCGTCGACCGTATGCGTCGCGAGTTTTTAGTCGAGGCAAATGTAGGCAAGCCACAGGTGGCTTATCGGGAAACGTTGAAGTCTACTGTCGAGCAGGAAGGGAAGTTTGTCCGCCAATCAGGTGGACGCGGACAGTATGGACATGTCTGGCTTAAACTCGAACCACAAAGTCGTGGCACTGGTTATGAGTTTGTTAATGCGATTGTAGGTGGTGTGATACCAAAGGAATATATACCAGCAGTAGACAAAGGAATTCAGGAGCAACTGCAAAATGGTGTGGTCGCAGGTTACCCAGTTGTTGATGTGAAGGTTACTCTGTTTGACGGTTCATTTCATGAAGTCGATTCGAGCGAAATGGCATTTAAAATAGCCGGATCGCAATGCTTTAAACAAGGTGCGCAGAAAGCCACACCTGTTTTACTCGAGCCTGTTATGGGTGTTGAGGTAGTGACCCCAGAAGAATACATGGGTGATGTTATGGGTGATTTAAGTAGGCGCCGCGGTTTGCTACAAGGGATGGATGAATCACCAGCAGGACGGGTTATTCGAGCCGAGGTGCCACTAGCAGAAATGTTTGGTTACTCGACTGATCTCCGGTCAGCAACCCAGGGAAGAGCAACCTATACCATGGAATTTGCAAAATACGCAGAAGCGCCAGCAAATATTGCTGAAGCAATTATTAAGAAACAATAAAAGTTAATGAGGTAACGAAATGGCAAAGGAAAAATTTGAGCGTAAGAAGCCCCACGTTAACGTAGGTACAATTGGTCACGTTGACCATGGAAAAACCACATTAACGGCCGCAATTACGACAATCATGGCAAAAAAATATGGTGGCACTGCTAAAGCCTATGATCAAATTGACGCGGCTCCAGAAGAGCGTGAGCGAGGCATTACTATTTCAACCGCTCACGTAGAGTATGAGTCAGCAAATCGACATTATGCTCATGTTGATTGCCCAGGTCACGCCGATTATGTTAAGAACATGATTACAGGTGCGGCTCAAATGGATGGTGCTATTCTCGTTGTATCTGCTGCTGATGGTCCTATGCCACAAACAAGAGAGCATATATTATTGTCTCGTCAGGTTGGCGTTCCTTATATTGTTGTTTTTTTAAATAAAGCAGATATGGTTGACGATAGCGAGCTATTGGAATTGGTTGAGATGGAAGTCCGTGATTTGTTAAGCAAATACGATTTTCCTGGCGACGATATACCTATTGTTATTGGTTCTGCTCTGAAAGCACTTGAAGGTGACACAACAGAAATCGGAGTGGCTTCAGTTGAAAAATTAGTTGAAACGATGGACTCCTATATTCCTGAGCCTGTTCGTAACATAGATAAAAGCTTTTTATTGCCTATTGAGGACGTATTTTCTATATCAGGCCGAGGCACTGTTGTTACTGGTCGTGTAGAAAGCGGTATTGTAAAAGTGGGTGAAGAAGTTGAGATAGTGGGAATTAAAGACACTGTTAAAACAATTTGTACTGGTGTTGAAATGTTCCGCAAATTGCTTGACGAAGGTCGCGCTGGCGATAACGTGGGTGTTCTTTTAAGAGGTACGAAGCGTGAGGACGTAGAACGTGGTCAAGTGCTAGCTAAACCTGGTTCTATTAAACCACACACTAAGTTTGAGGCTGAAGTTTATGTCCTGTCCAAGGATGAAGGTGGCCGACATACCCCATTTTTTAATGGTTATCGCCCACAATTCTACTTTAGAACAACGGATGTGACTGGAACATGTGACCTACCAGAAGGCGTTGAAATGGTTATGCCGGGAGATAACGTACAAATGGTTATTAACTTGCATGCACCGATCGCGATGGATGAAGGTTTACGCTTTGCTATACGGGAAGGTGGCCGAACTGTCGGTGCCGGTGTTGTTGCTAAAATCATCGAGTAATAAATATGAGTGCTAATCAAAATATTAAAATACGGCTTAAATCATTTGATCATCGTATGATTGATTCATCTACACGCGAAATCGTGGAGACAGCCAAGCGTACTGGTGCCCAAATTCGTGGACCAATCCCACTGCCTATAAGAAAGGAGAAGTTTACAGTATTAACTTCACCTCACGTTAACAAAGATGCACGTGACCAATATGAGTTACGTACACATAAACGTTTAGTCGTTATTGTAAATCCAACTGAGAAAACAGTTGATGCATTAATGAAGCTGGATTTAGCAGCTGGCGTAGATGTTCAAATTAGCCTTGATGATGATTAGGGATTATTAGAATCCCATATAGGCGTAGGATATTATAAAGAGGTGTTAGAATGATGACGACGATCGGTTTGATAGGCCGTAAAATCGGTATGACGCGAATTTTTACTCCAGATGGGGCAGCAATACCTGTCTCACTAGTAGAGGTTCTTCCAAATCGAGTATCACAGAAAAAAACTGTTGAAAGCGATGGTTATGATGCCGTTCAGCTAACAGGTGGTACTAAAAAGGCCAGCCATGTTAAGAAGCCAATGGCGGGTCATTTTGCCAAGGCTCAAATTGAAGCGGGTGATATGTTATGTGAGTTTCGCGTTGCTTCAATCGATGACTATACCCCTGGTCAGGTTCTCACTGTTGCAGATGTATTCAATGAAGGACAGTATGTCGATGTTTCTGCTTTTTCTAAAGGTAAGGGATTTGCAGGGACCGTAAAACGTCATAACTTTCGAACGCAAGATGCAACTCATGGTAACTCACGATCTCATCGAGTACCTGGGTCTATCGGACAGAATCAGTCACCAGGTCGCGTATTCAAAGGTAAGAAGATGGCGGGTCATATGGGTAATAGACGCTGTACTACGCAATCACTTGAATTGGTGCGTGTTGATAAAGAGCGTAATTTACTCCTAATAAAGGGAGCCATACCAGGTGCTCCAGGTGTTAGAGTTGAAATCAAGCCCGCTGTTAAAATGCAACAAAGGGGCAAATAATGGAATTGATGACAAAAGATACCAATTCACAAGTCAAAGTGAATAAAGAAATTTTTGATTACAATTACAATGAAGGATTAGTTCATCAGGCAATTGTAACCTTTATGAATAATGCACGAAGTGGTAATAGCGCTCAGAAAACACGAGCAGAGGTACGTGGTGGTGGTAGAAAACCATGGAACCAAAAAGGCACTGGACGTGCTCGTGCTGGAACCATTAGAAGCCCTATCTGGCGATCAGGCGGGGTAACCTTTGCTTCTAAAAAACGTGATTATTCACAAAAACTTAATAAAAAAATGTACAAACGCGCAATGCGTAGTATAATCTCCGAGCTTCACCGAACTGGCAATTTAATTGTTGTTAGTGATTTTCAATGTCCGTCACTTAAAACCAAGGATTTCATCGCTAAAATGAAGGAACTGGATATTAGAAGTGCGTTAATTGTTATGAGTGAAGTGGGTGAGTTCGAATATTTGGCATCGCGAAATGTTTATGATTTTGATGTCTGTGATGTCAGCGCACTTGATCCAGTGAGTTTGCTGCGGTATGAACAAGTCTTGATAACTGAAGAAGCCATCAAGAAACTAGAGGAGCAGTTACAATGAATGCTGAAAGACTCATGATGGTTCTAAGAGAACCACATACCTCTGAAAAAACAACAATCATGGCTGAAAAGTTTAAGCAATTTACTTTTAAAGTTCTTAAAACAGCAACTAAAAGTGAAATCAAGCAGGCTGTTGAGCATATGTTCAGCGTGAAGGTTAAAAATGTATCTGTCATTAACGTTAAGGGTAAGCGAAAGCGTTTTAAACAAACAAGTGGCAAGCGCAGTGATTGGAAAAAGGCCTTTGTTTCTTTGCATCCTGAATATGACATTGACTTCACTGTGACAGAATAAGGCAGATTAAGATGGCATTATTAAAATCAAAACCTACTTCACCTGGTAAACGGGGCGAACTTAGAGTTGTACATCATCATCTTCATAAGGGAAAGCCACATGCAGCCCTTGTTGAAAAGTTAAACAAAACCGGCGGACGAAACAATCAAGGCCGAATTACAGTACGCCATATTGGTGGTGGTACTAGAAGCCAATATCGCCTAATTGACTTTATACGATGTAAAGATGG
Source organism: Legionellaceae bacterium (assembly GCA_947474165.1). Lineage (GTDB taxonomy): Bacteria > Pseudomonadota > Gammaproteobacteria > Legionellales > Legionellaceae > CANJHO01. The sequence continues at coordinate 28,406 of CANJHO010000007.1, read as the reverse complement.
TATAGAGGCACGAGTCGAGCGAATTGAATATGATCCAAATCGTTCAGCTTTAATTGCATTAATTCTTTACAAAGACGGAGAACGAAGGTACATTATCGCTCCTTCTAATTTATTACAAGGTCATGTCATTGTAAGCGGTGATGATTCACCAATTAGCAATGGAAATTGTTTGCCTTTAAAGAATATCCCGGTTGGTACGACTATCCATTGTGTCGAATTAAAGCCTGGAAAAGGTGCTCAAATGTTGCGAAGCGCTGGCTGTAGTGGTCAGATAGTTGCAAAGGAAGGTACCTATGCTACTTTGAAGCTTCGCTCCGGTGAAATGAGAAAAGTACTGTTAGCCTGTCGCGCTGTTATTGGCGAAGTCAGCAACAGTGAACATAGCTTGAGAGCGCTTGGTAAAGCAGGCGCTAAAAGATGGCGTGGCATCCGTCCTACTGTACGTGGTGTGGCCATGAATCCAGTCGACCATCCGCATGGTGGTGGCGAGGGTAGAACGTCCGGTGGACGACATCCTGTTACACCATGGGGTGTTCCAACCAAGGGTTATAAGACAAGAAGTAACAAGCGTACTGATCGTTTTATTGTTAGACGACGTAAGAAGAAATAATTAGTTGAGAGGATATCAAGGTGGCTCGTTCTATAAGAAAAGGTCCTTTTATTGACCATCATTTGTTCAACAAAGTTGAAGCGGCTATTGCGTCGAAATCTAAAAAGCCAATTAAAACTTGGTCTAGGCGCTCTACAATCGTCCCTGAGATGATTGATTTGACAATTGCTGTTCATAACGGCAGAGATCATGTTCCTGTATTTATTACAGATAACATGGTTGGTCATAAACTAGGTGAGTTTGCTATGACTCGTACATTCAAAGGCCATTCTGGTGATAGAAAGGCAAAAGGCAAGTAAGAGGCAGCGATGGAAGTTACAGCAAAATTAAAAAATGCACCCTTGTCGGCACAGAAAGGCAGGTTGGTTGCAGATATGATTCGGAAGATGAGCGTTTCAGGAGCAGTTGATGTCCTAAAGTTCACGCCGAAAAAAGGTGCTCAATTGATTCTCAAATTATTAGAATCTGCAATAGCAAATGCAGAGAACAATAATGGTGCGGATATCGATGAACTTACAATAGGTATGGTATGTGTAGATGAGGCGACGACATTAAAGCGCATTAGTCCACGGGCAAAAGGTCGTGCAAATCGAATTTGTAAACGAACCAGCCATATCACCATAAAAGTGTCTGACGGGGAATAGCAATGGGACAGAAAGTAAATCCAATTGGCATACGCCTTGGTATCGTAAAAGATTGGAATTCTACATGGTATGCCAATAAAAATTACGCACAATTGCTTAACCAAGATATTAACTTGCGTAAACACTTAAAAAAGAAGCTGATGTCTGCTGCTGTAAGCCGCATTCAAATTGCACGACCTGCGAATAATGCTGTTGTTACAATCCATACAGCACGTCCAGGTGTGTTAATTGGTAAGAAAGGTGGTGGAATTGAAGCCTTGCGTAGTGAAATATCTAGCAAACTAGGTGTTCCTGTTCACTTGAATATTGAAGAGGTTCGTAAGCCGGAACTAGACTCAACCCTTGTTGCTGAAAGCATTGCTCAACAGCTTGAGCAACGTGTTATGTTTCGTCGTGCAATGAAACGCGCTGTTACCTCTGCGCTGAAATCTGGTGCAAAGGGAATTAAGATTTGCGTAAGTGGTCGTTTAGGTGGTGCCGAAATTGCCCGAAGTGAATGGTATCGCGAAGGCCGTGTACCACTACATACGTTTCGTGCTGATATTGATTATGGTACGGCAGAATCTAAAACAACCTATGGAATTATTGGCGTCAAAGTATGGATCTTCAAAGGCGAAAATGTGCCTCAGAAGACACGTGCTGGTGATAGTACCAAGTAGTGAGGATTTACAATTATGTTACAACCTAAACGAACAAAGTACCGTAAACAAATGAAAGGCCGGAACCGCGGCCTTGCTCAACGAGGCAGTAAAATAAGCTTTGGAGAGTTCGGTCTTAAAGCACTAGAGCGCGGACGGTTGACTGCCAGGCAAATTGAAGCAGCACGTCGAGCAATGACTCGCCATGTTAAGCGGGGTGGGAAAATTTGGATACGTGTTTTTCCTGACAAGCCAATAACACAGAAACCCCTGGAAGTCAGACAGGGTAAAGGTAAAGGGAATGTAGAGTACTGGGTCGCTCAAATTCAGCCCGGCAAAGTCCTTTTTGAAATGGAAGGTGTAACTAGAGAGTTAGCAATAGAGGCATTTGATCTGGCTAAAGCTAAGCTTCCATTCAAAGTGGCATTTGAAGAACGCAAGGTGATGTGATGAAAAAGACAGACGAATTAAATAAAATGACCAATGAAGAACTGCAAACCGAGTTGTTATCACTTCGAAAGGATCAGTTTACTTTACGTATGAAAAAGGCAAATGGCTCGCTTGATAAAACCCACCTAGTAGCAGTGGTGCGCAAAGCGATAGCTAGAGTTAAAACAATGATGACTGAAAAGGCGGGTACTTGTCATGTCGAATAGTGACGTTAGTGAAGCAAATGGCAGAACAGTGGTTGGCAAAGTCGTTAGCGATAAAATGCAGAAGACGATTGTTGTGGTTGTAGAGCGGACTGTTAAGCATCCCAAATATGGGAAAATAATGAGACGAAGAACCAAACTGCATGCTCATGATGAAAATCAAGTATGTAAAATTGGGAATACAGTGAAAATTCGTGAATCCAGACCACTTTCTAAAACGAAAACCTGGGTACTTGTTGAAGTAATTTCCTGATTTCGTGTAGATTTACTTTTAAAATACCAGGATGGCTGATATAATTAGCAGCCTTTTTCTGGTCGAATTTAGAGCTGGAGATAATAATGATACAAATGCAGACGGTGCTCGAAGTTGCTGATAACAGTGGTGCCCGCAAAGTGATGTGTATCAAGGTGCTTGGTGGATCACATAGACGCTATGCACGCGTTGGTGATGTGATTAAGGTCAGCATTAAAGATGCAATACCGCGTAGCAAAGTCAAAAAGGGCTCTGTGATGAATGCTGTTGTTGTTCGCACAAGCAAAGGGGTGCGTCGTGATGATGGCTCGCTGATTCGTTTTGATGGAAATGCAGCGGTACTTTTAAACAACCAAAATGAACCCATCGGAACTCGGATCTTTGGTCCAGTGACTCGTGAGTTAAGAGAGCGATTTATGAAGATCATCTCTCTGGCTGCCGAAGTATTGTAAGAAGGATTAGATATGAAACGCATAAAATCAGGTGATACCGTTATCGTTATTGCTGGAAAAAGTAAGGGTCATATTGGTAAAGTGCTACGTGTTATTACTGGAACTTTATCAAAGGTTGTGGTTGAGGGTGCAAATTTAATGAAAAAGCACGTAAAACCAAACCCGCAGCTCGAAGAAAGAGGTGGAATTGTTTCTAAAGAAGCGCCGCTTCATGTTTCTAACGTGGCTCTTTATAACCCAGCAACCAAAAAAGCAGATAAGGTTGGGTTTAAATTTCTTGAGAAAGAAGGTAATACGCTCAAGGTTCGGTATTTCAAGTCAAATAATGAAATCGTTGACCTTGTCTAATTAGGTGATTGAAATGGCTAGACTTAAAGAGTTTTATAGAAAAGACATCGTTGAAATGATGATGAAGAAATTTGGCTACAAAAGCGTAATGCAGGTGCCAAAAATCCAAAAAATCACCTTAAATATGGGTGTTGGTGAAGCAGTTGGTGATAAAAAGGTCATGAATTTTGCATTGGATGACATGACGCGAATTGCAGGCCAAAAGCCAGTAGTGACCCTTGCGAAGAAATCAATAGCCGGGTTTAAAATTCGTGAGGAATGGCCTATAGGCTGTAAAGTCACACTACGAAAAGATCGCATGTATGAGTTTTTAGATCGTCTGGTTACTATTACGTTACCACGTGTACGGGATTTTCGAGGTTTAAATCCTAAATCTTTTGATGGTACTGGAAATTATAGTATGGGTATTCACGAGCAGATCGTATTCCCAGAGATAGATTTTGATAAAATTGACGTGATACGTGGATTGGATATATGCATAACTACCAGTGCTAAAACAAATGAGGAAGCGAAGGCTTTATTAGAAGCATTTAACCTTCCATTGAAAGATAGAAACAGAAACTAAGAAGGGTAAGAACTGTGGCTAAAAAATCGATGATTGCACGTGAAAATAAAAAAGGCCTTCTGGTCGAGAAATTTAAAACTCGACGGGCCGAACTTAAGGAAACCATTAAGTCTTCCACAGACTTTGATGTGATAATGGCAGCTCAACATAAATTAGCGAAACTGCCAGTTAATTCAAATCCTGTTCGGCATAGTACCCGCTGTCAACAGTGTGGCCGAGTGCATGCAGTCTATCGTAAATTTGGACTATGCAGAATTTGTTTGCGCGAACAGTTAATGACTGGAAACGTCACTGGCGGAAGAAAGTCTAGCTGGTAAACCTTATATATATTGGAGAACGACTGTGAGTATGCACGATCCAGTTGCTGATATGCTGACTAGAATTAGAAATGGTCAACAAGCAAAACATCAGCAAGTCAAATTTATTTCCTCAACCTTAAAAGTTGAAATTGCAAGGGTCCTAAAGGAAGAAGGTTTTATATCTGACTTTACTGTAGAATCCCTTGATAACAATTTAAAATCAATTACTCTTGGCCTTAAATATTATCATGGTCGTCCAGTCATTGAAAAAATCAAGCGGATCAGCCGACCTGGTTTGCGAATTTACAAGTCAGCAAAGGATCTGAGCTCGGTTGCTGGATTTGGTGTTGCAATTGTATCCACATCCAAGGGTGTTATGACCCATATTAAAGCACGAGCTGACGGTGTTGGCGGCGAAGTAATTTGTGAAGTTGCGTAATACGAAAGAGGATAGATATGTCTAGAGTAGCTAAAGCCCCAATTATATTGCCTCCTAATGTTGAACTTTCAATTGGCAAGGAAACAGTAACGATAAAAGGGCCAAAAGGAACATTAACCCAGCATTGTAATAAGTTGGTTTCTGTTAGCAAATGTGAAACGAACGCTAACCAAATTATTTTTAAACCTGCCTCTAACGATCCCAATGCCTGGGCTCAAGCAGGTACGGTACGTGCTTTGGTACAAAATATGATTCGTGGTGTTACCCATGGGTTTGATGTAACACTAGAATTGGTCGGAGTTGGATATAGGGCGCAGGCCAAAGGTAAGTCAGTATCATTGTCGCTCGGTTTCTCACACGGGATTGAATATGACCTGCCTGAAGGTGTTAATGTTGAAACGCCTAATAATACAACGATTATACTAAAAGGAATCGATAAGCAACTGATAGGTCAGGTTGCCTCGGAAATTCGTGCGTTTCGTCCGCCGGAACCATATAAGGGTAAAGGCGTTAAGTACGCTGGTGAAGTTATCGCGCGTAAAGAAGCCAAAAAGAAATAGGGTGTAGATTATGAATAAACAACAAGCTCGGAATCGACGTGGTCTTAAGACAAAAGCCATAATACGTTACTCTAAACGCGCGCGTTTAACGGTATACCGAAGTGGTACTCATATATATTCTCAGATTATCGTTCCAGGAGAACAGGGTGATCAAGTGATTGTATCTGCATCAACCTTGGACAAAGAATTAAAAGTAACATTGAAGGGTAATAAGTCCGAACAAGCTCAACAAGTTGGTATATTACTTGCGAAGCGCGCAAAGGAAAAGAACCTTACTGATGTGGCGTTTGATAGAGCTGGCTATAAATACCATGGTCGCGTCAAAGCTTTGGCTGAAGGTGCCCGCGAAGCTGGTTTGAATTTTTAAGGAACGGTTATGTCATTTGATGAATCAACAAAAACTGACGGGTATCAAGAAAAATTAGTATCCGTGAATCGTACTGCAAAGGTAGTTAAGGGTGGACGTGTATTCGGATTTGCAGTTCTAGTCGTGGTTGGCGATGGTAAGGGAAAGGTCGGCTTTGGACGTGGTAAAGCACGAGAAGTGCCAATTGCTATCCAGAAAGCCATGGATCAAGCACGCAAAAACCTAGTATATGTTCCATTGGCTGGACATACCATACATCATGAAATTTCATGGAATTATGGTGCCTCAAAGGTTTTCATGAAACCTGCAAGTGATGGTACAGGGATTATTGCTGGTGGTGCCATGAGAGCAGTACTTGAAGTGCTGGGTGTACATAATATCCTTGCTAAAAGTATTGGTTCGACTAACCCAAGCAATATTGTTCGCGCAACAATTGGAGCGTTGACTAATATTGGCACACCTGATTATGTGGCTGCTAAACGTGGCAAATCAGTTGCTGAAGTAATGGCAGGATGATCATGAATAACAAAATTAAAATAAAGTTAGTTAAGAGCCTCATTGGTCGATTACCTAAACATAAGCATGTAGCGCAACAACTGGGTTTACGAAAAATTAATACCGAGGTTGTTCATCAAGATACGCCAGCGATTCGTGGATTAATCAATACCATATATTACCTGGTCAATGTAGAGGAGTGTGCATAATGAATTTAAATACGCTATCTCCTGATCTAGGATCTAGACACAGCAAAAAGCGCTTGGGTCGTGGTATTGGTTCAGGCCTTGGTAAGACAAGTGGTAAAGGACATAAAGGTCAAAAGGCACGTGCTGGTGGATACCACAAAATTAATTTTGAAGGTGGTCAGATGCCAATTCAGCGCAGACTACCTAAAATGGGTTTTAAATCTCGTGTTTCTAAGACCATTGATGAGGTTAACCTGAGTGAATTAGCTAAATTAAAGGCCACAGTAATTGATATTGAGGTATTGAAGTCTGCAGGTTTAGTTCGAAAATCAATTCGAGAGGTGAAAGTTATCCTTTCAGGGGAATTGACTACAGCGATTAAATTGAAAGGTTTGCGTTTAACAAAGGGCGCAAGGAAAATGATTGAAGATCTTGGTGGAAGCGTAGAAGCGTGACAATGAAGAGCCAGAAACAATTACCAGGTCAAACCACTAATGGTTTGGCTGAACTTAAATCTAGAATATTGTTCGTCGTAATAGGGATTTTAGTCTATCGATTAGGGGCACATATACCTGTACCTGGGTTAGACCCACAGAAATTGGCTAACTTTTTTAGTGAGCAACAAAATACAATTTTTGGTTTATTTAATATGTTTTCTGGTGGCGCTTTGTCTCGTGTTACTGTATTTGCAATTGGAATAATGCCCTATATCTCTGCGTCCATCATGATACAGTTGTTTACAGTGGTTGTCCCTTCTTTAGAACAGCTTAAGAAAGAGGGCGAGTCTGGACGTAGGAAAATAAATCAATATACACGCTATCTGACGCTCGTACTGTCTATTTTTCAATCTTTAGGGATGGCTCGCTGGTTAGCAGGACAGCAGATTGCTCTGCAACCTGACATGGTCTTTTATTTTACTGCGGTTGTGACCCTGGTAACAGGCACAATGTTCCTGATGTGGTTAGGGGAACAAATCACAGAGAAAGGTGTAGGTAATGGCATTTCATTGATTATTTTTTCAGGAATAGTTTCTAGCATGCCGAATGCACTGGCTTCCTTGTTTCAACAAGTTAAGGAAGGTCAAATGCAAGCCTTAACGATGTTATTAATCGCAATTATAGTCATTCTTGTAACCGGTTTTGTCGTCTTTATGGAACGTGGACAACGACGTATCCGTGTTAATTATGCACAAAGAACGCAAGGTAGAAAAGTATATGCGGCTCAGACGAGCCATCTACCCTTGAAAATTAATATGGCTGGTGTTATACCACCTATTTTTGCATCCAGTATTATCTTATTACCTGCTACATTGGCCCAGTTTTTTTCACATGGGAAAGGCATGGATTGGTTGGCTGATATTGGTATGGCATTGTCCCCAGGACAACCCCTGTACCTAATTGTTTATGCAGTGGCAATCCTGTTTTTTGCGTTTTTTTACACGGCCCTTGTCTTCAATCCAAAGGACACAGCTGATAATTTAAAAAAATCAGGTGCATATATTCCCGGAATTAGACCTGGTGAGCAGACTTCACGTTATATTGACACGGTCATGACTAGATTAACGCTAGTAGGTTCTCTTTATTTAGTGCTTGTGTGTCTTTTACCACAAATCATGATGTATACGTGGCATGTTCCATTTTATTTCGGTGGAACCTCATTACTTATTATTGTTGTTGTAATCATGGATTTTGTGGCTCAAATTCAGGCCCATTTGATGACTCAACAATATGATTCATTGATGAAAAAGGCCAATTTTAAGGGAACAAAAATGCCAGGCCTGTTGTGATTGCAGGGATTTCCTTAGCTGGAGGTTCCTTTTATGATGATTATTGGAGTTAGTAATGAAAGTTAGAGCATCAGTAAAACGTATTTGCCGTAATTGCAAAATTATAAAACGTAGTGGAACTATACGTGTTATTTGTAAAGATGCGCGGCATAAACAACGGCAAGGCTAAAAACTTACTTGATTTTAGTTGATAAAACTAGTATCCTTCTGTCCCTTTCTGGCAGAGCAAAATAACGTTCGGAGAAATTATGGCTCGTATTGCAGGTGTTAACATAGCGGACAACAAACATGTTGTGATTGCGCTTACATCGATCTACGGTATTGGAAGGCCCACATCAATAAAGCTGTGTCAGCAGATCAATGTTGATCCGGCAATGAAGGTATCTCAACTGACGGATGCTCAATTAGAGCTCCTTAGAAATGAAATTGCTAAGATGACTGTTGAGGGTGATTTACGCCGTGTTGTTACAATGAATATTAAGCGGCTGATGGATTTGGGCTGCTATCGCGGTCTAAGGCATCGCCGCGGATTGCCTTTACGGGGTCAGCGTACAAAGACAAATGCTAGGACACGTAAAGGTCGTCGTAAGGGCGCAAACGGTTGATTTTTCATGTAGGAATTTAATATGGCAATAAGTAAAGCAAAACAACAAAAGGTAAGAAAGAAAATTAAACGTGTAGTAACCGATGGTATCGTTCACGTTCATGCTTCTTTTAACAATACCATTGTGACGTTTACAGACAGACAAGGTAATGCTCTATGTTGGGCAACCTCGGGTGGCTCTGGTTTTAGGGGTTCACGTAAAAGTACGCCATATGCCGCACAGATTGCAACGGAGCGTGCTGGAGCCGTAGCTAAAGAGTACGGTATGAAATCTGTTGCAGTATTTATTCATGGTCCTGGACCCGGTCGCGAATCAACCATTCGCGAATTGATTTCACAAGAGTTTAAAATTGTTGAAATTACCGATGTTACAGGTATACCGCATAACGGTTGTAAAGCGCCTAAAAAACGCCGTGTATAAGATTCAGGAGTGAGTAATGGCTAGATACCTTGGTCCAAAATGTAAATTGTCACGTAGAGAAGGCACTGATTTACTATTAAAAAGTGGCGTTCGAGATCATAAGTCTAAATGCAAGTCAGAGAAACAACCTGGCCAACATGGAGATAAGCGCCCACGTTTAAGTGATTATGGTGTTCAGTTGCGTGAAAAGCAAAAAATTAGACGTTTTTATGGTGTGTTGGAAAAACAATTTAGTAACTACTATAAAATGGCAGCAAAGCAAAAAGGATCCACGGGTGAAAATTTGATGGCGCTGTTAGAGCGACGTCTTGATAATGTTGTGTATCGTATGGGCTTTGCAAGTACACGTTCTGAAGCTCGTCAACTTGTTGCGCATAAAGCAATTTTAGTAAATGATAAACTGGTTAATATTGCCTCTTTTTTAGTTAAATCAGGTGATGTGATTGCAGTGCGTCAAAAAGCAAAAAGCCAGGGCAGAGTGATTGCTGCTGTTGCCTTATCAGAGCAACGCGGATCATGTGATTGGTTGACTGTAGATATGGGAACATTCAAGGGTACGTTTACTGCATTACCCACGCTGAGTGACTTATCTGCTGATTTTAACGTTAACTTGGTTGTAGAACTTTACTCTAAGTAAAATCGGAGACATAGTCGAATGTATACTGATATTAATGAAATGTTAACACCCAAAGTTCTGAAGATTCAGTCTGATACACCTAATCATTCTCGTATTGTTCTCGAACCGCTTGAGCGTGGTTTTGGTCACACACTTGGTAATGCTTTGAGACGTATTCTAATGTCTTCTATGCCAGGAAGTGTGATCACAGAGGCTACTATTGATGGTGTTTTGCATGAATACAGCACCATTGAAGGGGTTCAGGAGGATGTTGTAAACATTCTGCTTAATTTAAAAGATGTTGCAATTCGTATGACTGTTGGTGATGAAGCAACCCTTACTTTAAGTAAGCAAGGACCTTGCCAGGTTACCGCTGCAGACATTAAGGTAACCCATGGTGTTGAAATTTTAAATCCTGAATTGGTGATTGCAAATCTCAATGAGAATGGCAAATTTAACATGACATTAAAAGTTGAAAAAGGAATTGGTTTTCATTCAACTGATACATTTATTCGATTGTTGGATGAAGATGTTCAGCAAAAATCGGTTGGTATACTTAAAATTGATAATACTTTTTCTCCTGTTAAAAAAGTTGCTTATTTTGTCGATAATGCCCGCGTTGAGAACCGCACCGATTTGGATAAATTAACCATTGAACTACAAACAAATGGTACAATTGATCCAGAGGAAGCCATTCGTATATCTGCTAGTATTCTACAGCGACAATTGCATTCTTTTGTTGATATGCAGTTTGAGGAATCACGTACGGACAGTAAAGAGCGTAATGATTTTGATCCTGTTTTATTACGACCGGTTGATGATTTGGAATTAACAGTTCGTTCAGCTAATTGCTTGAAGGCTGAAAATATTTATTTTATCGGCGATTTGGTTCAAAAGTCTGAAAATGAATTGTTAAAAACACCTAATTTAGGTAAGAAATCATTGACTGAAATCAAGGATGTATTGGCGTCTAGATCACTGTCCTTGGGAATGAAGCTTGAGAATTGGCCGCCAGAAAATTTAGGCGAGTAACATATAATACCGCTTGTTTAATCATATTCAATATTTTACTTAGGTGACTATTGTATAATTACTAATAAGCGTTTAGGAGTCTTAGTCATGCGTCACCGTAAAATTGGCAGAAGTTTTAGCCGAACAAGCAGTCATCGAAAGGCCATGTTTTCTAACATGTGCACGTCTTTGATTGAACATGAGCTTATTAAAACGACATTGGCAAAAGCCAAAGAGTTACGTCGATATATAGAGCCTTTGATAACTGTTAGCAAAAAAGATTCTGTGGCATCACGTCGACATGCATTTGATACATTACGATCCGATAGTGCTGTGGGTAAATTGTTTACGACTTTAGGTCCACGTTATGTTGAACGTCCAGGTGGTTATGTGCGTGTTTTAAAATGTGGATATCGAGTAGGCGATAATGCACCAATGGCTATTGTTGAATTAGTTGATAGGCCTAAAGTTTCTGAAGAACATTCTGAATAACTTTGTTTTTTTTTAAAACCAGGGATTTCCTGGTTTTTTTTTAATTATATTTTGTTAGGCGTGTTGACAATTGGTATTTGCAAAGCCAATAGAGTGACTTCGTACCGCGGCCATAGCACTAAGCAAGCCGCATTAAGTATCTATCGCAAATGAATGATTTAAGTTTGGCCTTGGCCTAATAGCGTTTGCTTAAGCTATTTTAACCGTCATTGCGAGCTTGGTGAGCAATCCAGAGATTCGAAGCACTGCACTCTGGGTTGCTCACCAAGCAAGCAATGACGGGCTTTTATGGGGTCTAGACGCTTAAGGCAGCACCATTAGGCCCTGACCCAACGAGTTTAAGTACGGAGCTAGCACTTGTTGGGCTGAGGTCCAGCCTACAAATGTTCTATATATTTAATGCGGCCAGCTTATAAACCCACCTCACCCAACGCGAAGCAGTTCAATTTTTGCTTATCATCTTTATTTGAATCATGAATCCCAATATTATAGTGGCTTCTGTGCTGTTTATGAGTTCAAGGCACTGCTTAAGAAATTTTAAATCTCTAAGCGTCAGAGCAGGCTATTTTTTAGCTTTTAATCTTATTATCAGAAGCGCTACGGATCTTATTAAATAAATGGCACTCTTCTGTTAGCGAACGAGTGCTGCTCTATCCTCTTGTCTATTATCATCAGACATATCAAAACAAATTTTAGCTTGCTCGAAAGCCCAACTGGTAGCATCTGCACATGCCTTTACCGCATCGCATCCACTAACTTCTTCTTTAGCATGGTGACAATGATGATCATTATTTTTTTTGTTATCAGAAAAAAGGTTAGCGATTGCAACAATCGGTACCATTATGAAAAGTACCACTGTTATAACAGCCATGACTAAACCCAAGGTCACTGCAGCTGTTAACAGGGGTATAAAAGCGCGGATAGATGGCGCAGCTTTGTGTTAAAATTATATACACAATTTAACTCAAAGATAAAAAAGCATGTCATCAAGAATGAGGCAATTCCTTGACATGCCCAGGTTAAGAGTAAGCTGTTAGATCTTAAAACAGCTCATCAGACGGATCTTCTGCAAATGGATCATGCTCACATATGCTCGAGTGCTGTAACATGTGATCAAAATAAATAGATTCTAAAGCAAGACCAAGATCACGAACGAACTTAACCACGTGAAAGGCTGCTTCATTAGATATATTTGCTGGCAGTAATTGGTCTAGGTCGATTTTCATGATTGAGTTTCCTCCGTTCTTAACGATTTTTTGTTTTTTGCCCGTTTTGCATTACGCTCTTTATTTTTTTCCATTGCCTCTTTCAGTCGAAACGAGTCGCCTTCGATTGTTAAAATTTCAGAATGATGAAGCAGGCGATCAACGATTGATACGACGCAGGTTGCATTGGGAAAGATATCACGCCAGTCTGGAATGGGTTTGTTGGTCGTGATGCATGTTGATTTTTTTTCATAACGTTGGGAAACAACCTCGAATAATAAATCAGCGTGTCGATTGGAATAAGAAAGGTAACCAACTTCATCCACGACTAATAAGGCCGGTTGTGTGTAATATTTTATCCGGCGACGTAACGCGCTATCACTATCTAGTTCTGCTAACTCATTCAACATTGCTGCCGCCGTTGTGAACAATGCCGTCCCCCCTTGAAGCACAACTTGTGATGCGATATTTGAGACAATCATGGTTTTGCCAACCCCGTTTGGCCCACATAGAATCAGGTTACTGGATCCTTCCATAAAACTTAGTTGCATCCATTGCTCAATAACCGTGCGGTCACATTGCTTTGGCCATTTCCAATCGAATTCACTCATCGATTTGAAGCGTCCAATGCGTGCCTTGCGTAATCGACCCTCAAGGCTGCGTTGCGAGCGATAGCGCTCTTCCCAGGTAACAAACCGTTCAAGCCAGAAAGCGCCTTCCTCATTAATGTTGTCCTGGTGACTGATAACCCCATGAAGCTTTTGTGTTGTCGCACGGTTTAATAATAATTCGGATAACATAATATTACTCCTCTGTTGATGCGGTTGAATCAAGCATGCCGTACTGCCTCAATGAGTGTGGTTTTACAACCATCCCAGTGACACGCTTGTCTTTGGACAGAGCGAAGGTCACCAAGGGTGCCTCGACACGATCATCAAGTATTTTTTGCAAAATAATTCGAACGGAATTGGGGTGTGGTGATTCTTTCGCAAGGGCTTCAGCCATCGCTTTTTCCAATAAACTGGCACCATAATCATCCAGTAGTGACGTCAGCTGGTTAGTTGTTGATGTCAATGGATACCCACGAACCGCGGCCATCTTCAGAAACTCTCTCGCACAGTCAATCGTTATCGTAAGCCTGTCCTGTCCCCGATGCTGCCGTGCGTCCCGTTTACGCTCAGCAAGTGTTTTAATATGCTCCTCACATTCAATTTGTTTTGCTTTATCATAGCTGCGTATGTGTTTTGCAATCACGGTGACACCATCCAAAATGCTGACGAAATCAAGAGTTGCATGAACCGTGAGTGCTTGCCGGACATGGGTGTGAGGCACTGAATAATCATTTAAGTCGAAGCGGGCATAAGGTGTTTTGCCAATAGCTACTGTCTCGACCTCATTGCAGGGATAGGGGTTATCAGGTAGTGGAATCAGGCGTGGCTGTTCATCCAAGAAAACCTCGTGAACCGACGCGCTTTTATCCTCAGGACAAGGACGGTTCGACGCCTGATTATCACACCAGGTGAGCGCTTGCTGATTAAGATCAGAAAGACTTTTATACTGGCGGCCTGCAAAAAAATTATCCCGTATATAACGAATAGACCGCTCAACCTTCCCTTTTTCATTTCCCCGATACACGGCACAGGGCCTAGGTTCGAAGCGATAGTGGGCCGCGAAATCCAATAGTGTGGGGTTGAATCGGATGGCATCGCCTTGCCTATCAAGCACGGCACTTTTGAGATTATCATAGAGTGCGACACGAGGGATCCCAGAATAGTAGTTAAAGGCCAGTTCATGGCCTCTTAGAAAATTTTCAGTTCGAGCGTTCAAGTAAAAATGGAGAAAAATTTTTCTCGAGTAACTCAAAACCATGACAAAAGCCATCAGTGGTCGTTTAGCCGCGCCAATGGTGATGTGCCCAAAATGCCCCCAGTCTACCTGTGCTTGCTCGCCGGCTAATGTTCTTAACCGAAGGAAGGCTTCGGCGGGGGTCTTTGGCCTATAGAATGAGATAAGTTGGCGAAAGTGATCGGGGCCACCAGGATATCCACGCTCAACAGCCATCCCATATAAACGACTCGCCGTGAGATTAGGAAAGCGCTTTAATTGGTCGAGGAGAAAGGATAAAAAAGGGTCAATGATTGACTGTTCAACGAGGATTTTATTTTTAGCAACCCCCGTTTCTGATAGTACGCGCTTAACAGTTGAGTGATGTACGCCAAGTTGAGACGCGATCGTCCCCACACGCCACTTTTCAACGTGATGATAGCGCAGAATATTTGCTCTTAATTCCTGGGAAATCGTCATGACTCCTCCTTCTATTCGTTAATGTTCAAGGGGCTTGAGAAGAAACTTTGGATCGGAATGATGCGTGAGCACGTCTCCGTCTCAAAAAATCATTACGGATCCAGTCAGATACGGGTTTTTCACAAAAGTGGCAGGTTAATACCAATTTCTTC
The DNA here is from genome assembly GCA_947474165.1 of Legionellaceae bacterium. Lineage (GTDB taxonomy): Bacteria > Pseudomonadota > Gammaproteobacteria > Legionellales > Legionellaceae > CANJHO01. The sequence goes on along the minus strand of CANJHO010000007.1, from coordinate 13,304 downwards.
TGTCCGTTTTCTGTGTTTTCAGCCTTTTTTTCAAGCGAATTCATTTGAGCATGTTGAGGCATTGGAGGTGAACCATGATGCGTCACTATTTTGTTCTGGCGTATACGGTAACGGGCTTGACGGGCAGCATGATTACGTTTTCCATTGAAAGTTCTTTGATAACGTATCCCAGCTAATTTCATTGATTTTTTTCGCGCAAAGATCGCGCAGCCGGTGCCACAATAAATTTGCCCATGATCGCACTTAGAGCAGACTATAGACTGTGTATGACAGAGAGCGCATTGAAATAATCTTGGAGTATGTTCCATAAGCAATCCTTTGCTTAATGAAACCTGGAAATTATGTAATCTCGTGATATGCTTTATATCAAGGGACTGGGTACGTTTGGTATCGTAGGGACGGGAAAATCACTAACGATACCAAGCGGGTTTCATTAGTCCCTTAATTTTAGATTAATTTGTCGAATTGTTTTTTTTATAACCTGTTGTGATGTCTATCAGATGAGATGGGATTTTTTAGGGGTACTCTCGGCCTGCGCCATTTATTAGCGGGTTATTAGCCCCGTCTACACGAGTCTCATAATTCACATAATATTCAAGATGTTGAGAACCAGAAGACAGATGCACAACGATATTTTTTTGAGAGGAGGAATTTGCACTTAATAAAGCCAAGAATACTGAAAAGCCATTCATGTAAGTGAAATCGCTAAAATAAGCGTGAGTAAATGTGTTTTTTACCATAAATTCGGTAAAATTAGCTGACTGGCTTGTGCTTAATAACTTAGATGCAAACTCTTTATCATGTTTTTCTAATGTAGTAAAAAAAGCCATGGGTGTTGTTTTTTTTATATCGGCAATTTTTATCCCAAGTGCTGTAGGCCCTATGCCTAATGAACTCACCAAAGTGACATGACCCGACCCCTGACACCATTTGAGAGAGGAATAATATTCATGTTCACGTATCTTCTTTATGGCAACATCTGGCCTTAAAAAAAGTCTAGCCATATTGGGTACACCGGAAAATGAAATCTCGAGCAATTCTTCAGCGCTCTCATAAACAGGTCTTAGTTGTTTGCCAAGTTCTGTATCGGCCTCAAAATCAAGGCATTTACCTACATAAAATTCAGTTACACCCATGTCTAAAAAATCACGATAAATTTGTTTTTTTAATCGCTCATTTCCTGTACAAATGACTGGGATAAAATAGTACGTTGCTAAATGTGGATTTAGATGTAATGCAATCATGATGTCCTTCAAGTGAGAATAGTCTCCAACTCCATCATTCCAAACCCAATTTTCAAGAATAACTATCTTTTTATCCGCTCTAGCATGTTCGTACGGCATGAATGCCCTCCAATATTAGATAATATCTTGTTAGTATTCACCGCACCCACCGAAAAAACATTTGCGCTCAAGCCGCATTCAAATCTGATTTTTACCCAAGATTTTGAAATGATGGTGAATAGACAGTAACTCTGTAATTATTATTATACATAAATTAACCTATTGGATCAACAAATAAGCTAATCAGTTAATTGATTGGCATTAAATTTAATCGAAAGTCCGAAAAAAAATCGTTGTCTCATATTAAAGGTAACCGAGTATGGGCAATACGGTGATGCTTAGCCGAGCTAAAGAAGCTTAATAAAAAGCCTAAAACGAGAGGGCGAGAAACAGCTGCGGGTTGCTTATACCGCGCGCGGGCATAACATGTGGTTTTTAGGGTGTTTTGTTACAAAAAACAACCAATGCCCATCCATCTTGAATTAAAGATTGGGTATGTGTGAAATCATGTTGATAGGCTTCAATCAATTCTTTGACCTGTTCTTCTAAAATACCTGATACAACAAGGGTGCCCGATGGATTTATCAATTGATGAAATCGGCTTTTGAGTTGTATCAACGGCATTAGTAAAATATTGGCTATGAGTAAATCAGCAGGGATCTTCAGGTTATCTGGAAACCCTATCATCAGTTTTTTTGCAGAAATCTCATTGTTTGTGGCATTATTTTGTGTCGAAATTAAGGCTTGCTCATCAATATCAACGGCATCAACGTGCATTGCCCCTAGCTTTAAAGCGGCCAGTGCCAATATGCCTGAGCCACAACCGTAATCGATAACGCGTTGTTGGTCTAGGGTGGTTTGTTCTAGCCAGTTGAGGCATAAGGCAGTGGTTGGATGGGTGCCTGTGCCAAAAGCTAAACCTGGATCGAGCATGAGATTCACAGCATCGGGTTCAGGTGGCGTCAGCCAGGAGGGACAGATCCAAAGGCGATGGCCAAATTGCTGGGGTAATATATCGTCTCGGCACACACGTTCCCAGTCTTTTTCTGGCAGTGTATCAATGGAATAACTTAAATGAGGGTAATTTGCTGATAAGATAAAGACCGCCAATTGGGCTTCAGCTTCTTCTGCATATAACGCTTGAACCACGACATTAGGCCAGAGTGGTGTTGTCCCTAGCTCAGGCTCTAAGATGGGATCATCTTGTTTATCGGTCAGTGTGACAGACAAGGCGGCTGTTTGTTCCAGTGTATCGCTCAGGGCCTCGATGTCATCACGAGGACAGTTTTCAATTTGTAATTGCAGCACAGATTATTCCTTCAGCATTTTTTCTAGGTAGTGGATATTGGTTCCACCCTGAATGAATGCTTTGTCATGTAAAATACGATGGTGTAGTTCGATATTGGTTTTAATGCCCTCGATAATGATTTCATCCAGTGCATTCCGCATTCGAGCAAAGGCTTCTTCGCGATTTTCCCCATAACTGATGAGTTTTCCTATCATTGAATCATAGTTAGGCGGTACGGTATAACTGCTGTAGATGTGTGAATCAAAGCGGATCCCAGGGCCTGCGGGTTGATGCAATAGGCGAATTGTACCAGGGGAGGGCATGAAGGTTTTAGCATCTTCTGCATTAATCCGGCATTCTAGTGCGTGGCCACGAAATTTTATTGCTTTTTGGGTTAGGGTAAAAGGAATATCACTGGCAATTTTGATTTGTTCTTTGATTAAATCAATACCGGTGATCATCTCTGTTACGGGGTGTTCAACCTGGATGCGGGTATTCATTTCAATGAAATAAAAAGCGTCATCCTGGTATAAAAATTCAAAGGTACCAGCCCCTCGATATTTTAAATTACGGCAGGCGTTAACCACAGATTCACCCATTTTTTCGCGTAATTTCGGACTGATTCCAGGCGCTGGCGCTTCTTCCACTACTTTTTGATGACGACGCTGCATGGAGCAATCCCGTTCACCTAAATGGACCGCCTTGCCGTGCCCATCACCTAAGACTTGGAATTCAATGTGGCGTGGGTTTTCTAGAAATTTTTCCATGTAAACAACAGGATTATTAAAAGCAGCCTTGGCTTCGCTGCGGGTGAGGGCAATGGCATTTAAGAGGTTTGCCTCGGTATGGACAACGCGCATGCCACGACCGCCGCCACCACCAGCCGCTTTAATAATCACAGGGTAACCAATTTTTCGACCCAAGGACAAGTTCTGCAAATCATCATCTGTTAAGGGGCCATCTGAGCCAGGCACACAAGGCACGCCCGCTTTTTTCATCGCAGCAATGGCTGATACTTTATCACCCATCAAGCGGATCGTATCAGCTCGAGGGCCGATAAAGCGAAACCCACTTTGTTCAACAATGTCAGCAAAATCAGCATTTTCAGCAAGAAAGCCGTAACCGGGGTGGATAGCAACTGCATCCGTAATTTCAGCAGCAGAGATAATAGCAGGGATATTTAAATAGCTTTTTTGGGAGCTGGCCGGTCCAATGCAGACGGTCTCATCAGCGAGGCGCACATGCAATAAATCCTTGTCAATATCGGAATGGACTGCAACGGTTTTTATACCCAATTCTTTGCAGGCTCGTAAGATTCGCAAAGCGATCTCACCCCGATTGGCAATAACAATTTTACTCAACATAAACCGTCACTCCTCATTCTATCGTAAACAAGGGCTGGTCATATTCGACCGGTTCACCGTTGGCAACAAGGCTTGCCGTGATCGTGCCGGCACGGTCAGCTTCAATTTCATTAAACATCTTCATTGCTTCAATAATACACAAAGTGTCGCCTATTTTCACAGATTGTCCGATCGTGACGAAAGCGGGGGCGTCAGGGGATGGGGAGGTATACATTGTGCCGACCATGGGTGATCGCACTTTATGGGCTGTGGATGTCTCGATAGGTTTACTATCCGTGGCTGCAACCACCGGCGTGGGTGCGACGACTTGGGATGATGAGATATAGCGCGTCGCAGGGAGGGACGCTTCCATGGGTTGGTGATAACGACTAAGGCGCAGTGATTCTTCACCTTCTTTGATTTCAATTTCTGAAATGCCAGTTTCTTCCAGTAATTCAATTAATTTTTTAATTTTTCGAATATCCATCGATGATGACTCTCTTTTCACTTTAGTTTAGGTTGGGTCCATGGATCACAAGCATTTTTTCATTAAACCGTCATGTCCTACGGATTTTGCCTGAATTTCTATTAATTGTCTAGATGGGCGATGATCTCGGCAAGATGTTAGCAGTATCGCTCCAAGTTGTAGAACTATACTGCACGTGAAGTGCAGTTATGTTATGTCACCTTGGATAGAAAATGCTTGCTGCATAAAATTTTTATATGAATAGTGACTTGATTTTTAAAATCAATTCTGTTTAGCTATTGCCCGTGCATTGTGACCTCGCGCAGTATGGCATCGTGTGCAAATGGATATTCAATGGAATAGTAACGACATCGCTTGGATAGGAACACAAGACCTTGTCGGTTACATAAAAAAAAGTCCTTCGTCTCAACTTAATGGAGTTTATCATGCGTCAAAATTGTTATGTATTACCCCTTGCTGGCTGTTTAGCCCTTGGAATCTCTTCAGCCTATGCCGCAGAGCCTATGTTATTGCAAAAAGCCACCTATTCCGATTTTCAGCATTATTTTCACCTATCGCCCGATGGGTTATTGAGTCGTTCGGTTATCGGAGAAATCAATACACTTAAAGTTGTTCAACAACACCGGGATGAAAAAAATATCACACATGTGCGCCTGCAGCAGCAATATGAAGGGTTTCCTGTCTATGGGGGGTATGCGATTGTGCATCGCCCTCAAGGCTCACCCGCTGTTTTGGCTCGAAAAAATGAAGTGACCATGAATGGGCTTGTTTACCGCTTCCTTGAAACGGAATTGGGTCACGTTTCGCCTTTGTTTGTTGAGCGTTCAAAAATAGCATTGCAGCGGTTCAAAGCACAATACCCATCTTATTCTCTGGATGAAGCAGAAGTGACCCCCATGGTTTATATGGATGAGGAGCACAAGGCTTTTTGGGCTTATAAAGTCAGTGTTTTGGTTTTGCATGATGATAGCCCTCCTGAGCGTCCTACCGCCATTCTTGACGCACAAACCTTGAAACCGTTACGTCAATGGAATGATGTGAAAACACTGCACTCATCCATTAAAGGCCTAGGATTTGGTGGGAATCATCGCACTGGACTTTATCAATATGGTAAAGAGTTTCCAGCGCTGACCTTAAGTCGTGACACGGCACTTGGTATTTGTTATATGGAAAATAAAGAGGTCAAAGTGGTGGATATGCGTCACAGATCTCAATCATCTAATCTTGCCATGCAGTTTTATTGTGCTCATGAGGGTTATCAATTGTCCACAAAGACCTATTGGTTGGGTGCAGAAGGGAATGGTTATGACAAGAACAATGGGGCTTATTCCCCGAGCAATGATGCATTGTATGTGGGGCAAGTGATTCATGGGATGTACAAGCAATGGTATGGTCTTAATGCATTAACCGTTCATGGCAAACCCATGCGCTTGGTCATGCGTGTTCATTTTGGACAACATTATGAAAATGCATTTTGGGATGGTCGACAAATGACCTTTGGCGATGGGGGGGTGATGATGTATCCCTTGGTTTCTTTAGGTGTCGGTGCGCATGAGATTAGTCATGGCTTTACCGAGCAGCATTCAGGTCTTGAATATATTGGACAATCAGGCGGTATGAATGAGTCTTTTTCCGATATGGCAGCGCAAGCAGCTGAGTTTTACTCTCGGGGCGTGAATAATTGGTTGATTGGGGCTGACATCATGAAAGAAGACAGTGGCTATTTGGCGTTACGGTTTATGGATGAACCGAGTCGTGATGGGCATTCAATTGATAGGGTTGATCAGTATACAAAAGGAATGAATGTCCATCATTCCAGCGGGGTTTATAATCGGTTGTTTTATATATTAGCCCACCAGCCTCAATGGGATACTAGAAAGACATTTCATGTCATGCTCAAAGCAAATATGGATTATTGGACCCCCTATTCAACCTTTGAAGAGGGCGCTTGTGGGGTGATTAGCTCAGCCCATGATTTAGGTTATTCTGTTGCCGATGTGACCTATGCCTTAAATCAGGTGGGAATCAGTGATGCTCATTGTTATTCGTGAGCCGATGTAAGTTATTGTTGCGTACTTCTTAACGGGCTTTTTTATCAGTTGCAACCGGATAAGTGCTGGTTGTATGTTATTTCGCAGGCGATCTTTAGGATTGAAGTTTGGACAAAGCCACATGTGGCTTTGTCCAATGTCCAATTAGGGGGCCTCTTATTCTTTTTCATATTCCCCGAAACACGCCAAGCTATTTAATCGAGCACGGTTTAACAAGGCTGCTTGTGCCTTTGCTACATTTTCTTTTTTTCCGCCCCAAATTTTTAAACAGTCTTCTTGTAAAGCTCGTCCATAAGAGAAGCTTAAGGTCCAGGGTTGATAGCCTGCGCTATTGATGGCATTTAAGTTAACCGTTGCTTGTTGTGATGTTTGACCGCCTGATAGAAAATTGATGGTGGGAACGGCGGCAGGGACATTATTACGAAAAACACTTAGGGTGTAATCAGCGATTTCTTCTGGGGAGCTAAAAGGCTTAGTACCTATACCCGAAGTAATCATGCTGGGTTTCAATACAATGCTTTCCAACTCAACTTGGTGAATGAATAGGGCATTGAACAATTCATGCAATACCATTTCAGAGGCTTCAGCACATCGTTCAATGGTGTGCTCTCCATCGATTAACACTTCTGGCTCAACAATCGGTACAATACCCACCGCTTGGCAGCTTGCTGCATAACGTGCCAGCATTTCAGCGCCAGCCTTCATTGCAGTTAAGCTAGGGGTGTAGTCAGAGATAGTGTAGACATTTCGCCATTTGGCAAAACTTGCTCCTAATTTCTTAAAATGAAGCAAGCGTTCGGTTAAACCATCCAATCCCTGAGTGACTTTTTCATTTTCTGTATTGGATAAATTAATCAGACCCTTATCTACTTTAATACCAGTAAGAATGCCTTTTTTGGCAAACAATTCTGCAATCGGGGTCCCTTGTTCATCTTTGTTTTGAAAGGTTTCTTCATATAAGATGACCCCATTAATATAGTGTTCTAGCTCACCCGTTGTCGCCAGGAGGAGTCGGTAATCGCGACGATTTTCCTCGGTGTTATCAAGGCCTATGGTTTCAAAGCGTTTACCAATCGTGCCATTGCTTTCATCAGCTGCTAAAATACCTTTGCCATCTTGTAATAAATGGTCCATTGTGGCGTTTAATTCATCGTAATACATGGTTTGGTTGTCCTCTTAATTTGAAATGTATTTTTCTCGGATAATTTGTTGTGTTGAAAAGCCCTTGTCTTTTAAATAGCTAAAAGAATCATCGATCATACCCGGATTTCCACATAAATAAACCACATCTTCTTCAGGGTTTAAGTTGAAGTCTTTGAAGGAAGCTTGTACATGACCACTGTATTCATGAGCTGCTATGTCAGTGGAGGGTTCGCGGCTTAAGTGCGCGCGAAATATAACACGTGGAAAATGGTTTGATAAGGCTAAAAACTCATCTTTATAAAGTACATCTTCACGTTTTTGTACTCCTTGTAAAATAATGACATGAAGTGATGGATTGGCTAATAATCGCGTTTTAAGTTCATTTAACATCGCGCGGTAGGGAGTGATGCCCGTGCTCGTTGCAACTAAAATATAACGTTGAGGGGTATTATCTTTTAAAGTTAGGCGACCAAAAGGTCCATTGATCTGAATATTGTCTTTAGGTTTTAAATTAAAGAGCAGATCGGTTCCTGGACCTTTATCAACGAAACCGGCAGCAAACTCAATGCGATTGTCTTGATAGGGGGCATTGGCAATACTGTAACTGCGACGAAAAGTTTGGCCCTCACGCTCAAAATGAATGGTAATAAATTGACCTGGTTGGTAATCAAAAATGGGGGTGTTGAAACATTTAAAAATAAAATGTTTCACCTTAGGTGACAGCATATAGCTGTCTTCTAGGGTAATTGGAAAGGTAGAAAGGCGCATGGTTATATCTGCATGAATTAGAAGGCTATTAATATAGGGGAAAAATAACACATTGCAAGTGTTATGACTTAGATCATTTTTTTACTGGACAAGTTATGCAGTTGATGGGATGCTAAAAATTCGGAAATTTATCTATTCAAACGATAGCTTACTAGCCTATGAATCAAACTGATCTGGTCACAATGCTTGGCAATTTAGGCCAATCAATGGCTTCGTTACAGCGGCTTATTTCAGGCTTTGGGTATCTTCTTGGTATTCTATTTATCATGAAGGCCCTTACCAAACTCAAATCCTTAGGCGAGCGTCAATCAAAAGAAAGCAAGTTTCTAATCTTCGCCTATTTTGCAATTGGCGCTATATTGCTTTTCTTGCCGTCTACGATTAGCGTTTTAAATAATACAACTTTTGGTGTGGGGAGTGTTGTGCAATACGCATCTTTTAGTCAATTTAGTTTGATTGGATCGATGTTAATCATTATTAAAACAGCAGGCATCTTATGGTTTGTTCGTGGCTGTGTATTATTAACCCATGGGAGTGAGCCCGAAGGGAAGTTAGGGACAAAAGGCATCACGTTTATCATTGCCGGAATTTTAGCAATGAATTTTCAAGGGACGATGGGAATCATAACTTATCTTGTTGATAGTATAATGAGTGCAAGCAATATAAAACATCCTAGTTAATGCCTTGTCACAAAATTTAACCAGTATAGAATCCACCTTACTCTTCTTCTCCACAAATTTTGAGATGATTGGCTTTTGCGAAATCAAGGATGGTTTGATAAACTTGAGGGCTGGATTCTTTTAGTTTTGGATCAAGCAGCACACATTTATAGCCTTCATGATTGACACTCGGTTGCAATAGTGGGGAGTAGAGGATACGGCTGTCTTTAAAACTGGCCATGGTCCCGCTCATCCGCTCGGCCCAATCACTGGGGCGGAAGTGTTTTCCTTGAGGGGTTATACCCTCGATTACAATTTTTTTATCTTCAGACGCAGTCATTCGGTTTACTATAGAATAAAATCAGTATGTAAAGTATAGCATCATCTGGGCAAGCATGTTCAATTCGCTTTCTGGTTTTAGGGTCAAGGCTCTAAGGTCCTCTACTGCTTTTTCTAAGATAATGGTAGAATGTACTACTTTTGTAGGTTTTCTGACGGATGGGGATTTGTTGTGCGTAAAAAAGATTATCGCTCAGGAATTTATTTATTGCCAAATCTTCTAACAACAGGCAGCTTATTCGCAGCGTTTTACTCGATTGTCGCCTCCTTGAAGGCACAATATGAGGTTGCAGTGATCGCCATTTTTATTGGCATGGTTGCTGATGGATTAGATGGGCGTATTGCGCGCATGACCAATACCCAGACAGCGTTTGGTGCCGAATATGACAGTTTGTCGGATATGGTTACCTTTGGGGTGGCGCCGGCCTTGTTGCTTTATAGTTGGGGTTTGCATGAGCTGGGTAAATTTGGTTGGTTGGTTGCTTTTATTTATACGGCTGCTGTGGCGTTACGATTAGCACGGTTTAATACCCAGGTTGAGACGGCTGATAAACGGTATTTTCAGGGCTTGCCTTGTCCACCAGCAGCAGCAGCCGTGTCATCATTTTGTCTATTGTGTTATCAAAATGAATGGTCGAACCTGATGGTTTCGTTGATTGCCTCAGGACTTGCCATTATCATGGCCGTATTGATGGTGAGTAATGTTCGTTATTATAGTTTTAAAGAGCTTGAGTTAAAGGGGAAGGTGCCTTTTTTACACGTATTGTTGATTGTTATTTTATTTGTATCGATTGCCATGAGCCCATCCGTGGTATTGTTTTTTAGTTTTATCTTTTACGCATTATCTGGGCCGTTACAGACCCTTCTCGCACTTCAGCGCGTGCGAAAGCGTCGTGGGCGTTTGCCCAAAAAAGACAAGGTGAAACATCAGTAGCGAGTGCTTGGCTGACGAGGTATGATACTGCGCGCGGCATAGCCTTTCTTATTCGGCTTCATTGAAACGATTGTTAATTAACTCAAGTAAGGCCGCTTCCATTTCAATTTCATCTGGGCCATCGATTTGTAGCGTGATTTCACTGTCTTTGCTGGCGGCGAGCATCATGACGCCCATGATGCTTTTGCCATTAATGGTTTTGCTGTCTTTGGTCACGTCAATGATGCTTTGAAATTTTGCTGCAGTGGAAACAAATTTTGCTGAAGCACGGGCATGCAAGCCCAGTTGATTGATGATCTTGACCTTGGTTTTTATCATGATGGTTATCATTTCTCATGGGTTAATATGTTTCAGCGTTGTGATACTGCGCGCGGTATATGTATGCACTACAGTGTAACATAATTCGCTTAAAAAAATATTAACAATGAACACGGCCCCAGGGATAAATCATGTGTGATTAAACGAATGCGGCCTGCTTATGAATATTCAGGTAAAATAATGGCATTTGCAGCTTTTTGCAATCTACCGACAACCTCAGCAGTTCGTTTTTCAGCAGTCTCTTTGGATAACTCACCCGATACGAGATACGTTTCACTGACCCATTCACCAAGACTTTGGTTTTCATCAACAAAGGGGCGTAATCGCTTATTATAATTAGAAAACGCTTCTTTATAATTATCACCAGCAGCGTTTAATTCACCAGCTAAAATGTATGCACCAACCAAAGCAAGGCTTGTCCCTTGGCCGGATAAGGGAGATGCACAATAACCGGCATCACCTACTAGCGCAACACGCCCCTTTGTCCAGGATTTCATTTTGACTTGCGTGATGGAGTCAAAATAAAAATCATTTGTCGTTTCCATCAGTTGAAGTAATTTATTTGACTCCCAGCCCATATCGAGGAACGTATTTTTTAAAAAAAGCTTCTGCTCGGTTTCATCGCGGATGTCTTTTAATACATATTCCGATCGAAACATAAATCCAGCACGGGCAGCATTGGAATCCTCATCAGAAGAGATGTGAATTGATTTTTGATTGGCCTCGTAGAGTACATCACAGTGATTTAAATGAAGATAATTGGGAATACCAAATACCGAGAGATATGCCCCAAGATCTTTCAATGTATATTCTTCTTTATCAAAGGTCATTTGTCTTATTGATGAGTGCAGGCCATCTGCGCCAATCACAATATCATATGGCTCTTTTCGATCATCTTTGAAAATCACTTCAACCCTATCATGATGCTGAATCACTTCAGTGATTTCTTGATCAAAATGACAGGGGATTTCAGGGATTGTTTGCATGAGTATCTTAACCAAATGACCGCGAACAATTTCAACATCTTCTCCCGATCTAAAACCAGATTGTTCGCCTTGCAATTCATGCTGTGTATTTCCTTCTGCATCAACAAAACGGCCGTGAGTAATGTTAGTGCGCTTATCACAGATCTTTTTATAAATCCCCATCTGCTTCACCAAATCTACAGCAATGCCTCGGATATCTATCGCAAACCCACCCTTTTTTAGGGTTTTACTTTTTTCAATCAATGTGGGAGAAAAGCCAAAGTATTTTAGCCAATAACAGACAGCAGGACCTGCAATGCTTGCACCAACCACCAATATTTTTATAGGTTTAGTCATGAGTTAATTAATCCAGGTTGTAATGAGGGAGCTTAGGCCTTAGGTCATCATGAAATTGAACAAGATTCTATTTAAAATACGGATTAAACGTAATCAATACGCCTCATTCAGAATGAGCCCTCTCCTTCAGGCTCATTCCTAGATTGAAAAATCATCTGATTCTAACTGTGATCACGCATTTTTTCTTTATGTTTTATTAATTGTCTATCAAGCTTATCAACCAAAATATCGACAGCGGTGTACATGTCTTCCGATTCAGAGCTTGCATGGACTTCTCCTTTGGCCACTAAAATGGTCGCCTCTGCAATTTGTCTTAGTTTTTCTACATCAAAGATCACATTGATGGCCGTTATTTTGTCAAAATGCCGTTCTAGTTTATCGAATTTTTCCTGTGTGAAGGTTTTTAAAGCCGATGTGACTTCCATTCGATGACCAGTGAAGTTAATTTGCATCATACTCTCCTTTAGGCGCGGTCTGGAAAGACTTTTCCGACAGACGCCGTGGTTGTTGTGTTATAAAATGATGTTGGCAGATCATTGATAATTTAATCATGCGATACTTGGCAGGCATGCGATTGGGCGTAGACAATGGTTGCTTCATACAAATTCTCATTATCAAAGCTATTATCTATAAGTTTAATTGATTTGTAGCGATTAGCCAGGTTTTTGATAGATTATTTTTTAATCTATATGCACATTAAATGCATTTTTGTGGGGGTGTGTTCAAAAGGTACGTCATCCTGAGCGTAGCGAAGGATCTCAACTTGACCCTATCCGAGCCATACTCAGGAGATCCTTCACTGCGTTCAGGATGACGTATACGCAGTTTGATGGAATAAAAAACAAATTTATCCACAGCCTGGGGAGTTACGATTTTTTATGATACACAAGCGGCAAGATGGGTTGGCGTTGATTGAATGGTTGCTGATGCGATGGTTGAACATATCCTGGTTATCGGAGCTACCACGCCGGCAAGGAGATTATCAACTGCATCAAATGTAAATAAAAGAAACGTTGCGGCTGTCTTAAGCGTGTTGTCCCCTACCAATTTTAATTTGTTGAGATCTCGAGTTACAATAGCGTTTAAAAAATGATATAAATTTTCCAAAAACGCTGTTATTGCATAAATAATAAAACCAAGTAAGTAGGTACAAAATAGAGCTATCGGAGTCACGATTGAGCTCAGAACTTCCCCAGTAGATTGATAAGGTTTCAAAAATCGTAACTCCCCAGGTTGTGGATAAATTTGTTGTTTATTCTATCAAACTGCATCTACGTCATCCTGAACGCAGTGAAGGATCTCCTGAATGTGGCTCGGATATGGTCAATTTGAGATCCTTCGCTACGCTCTGGATGACGTACCTGGGGAG
>CANJHO010000006.1 GCA_947474165.1 Legionellaceae bacterium | reverse complement strand
TTGCTGTCCATCGGCTGCCAGGTTGCTGTGGCCAAGAAATCTAACATGGGCTTGATGGTGGCTTGGGTCATGACCCCGCCAATCTCATCTAAGGTAACTTGTGGGATAGGCAATCGAAAATCATTGCCGGATTGAACCCCTATTTCACCGCCAAAATGGATTTTTTTGTAAGCCCATAAATCGCGCGCAACAGCGAATCTTCCTAACGCTGTTTGTCCATCACCAATGGCATTTTGTGCGTCTACATCGGCAGTAATGCCGCCACTATAAGCGCCGTCATACCAGGTATATCCAAGACTACCAATAATAGACCAGGGATGTGCATCTTCTGAATTAAGCGCACCCATTGAGCCCGCGGTAGCAAGAGCACTCAAAGATATAGCACAGCCCGCCATTAAAATTTTAAGTTTCAACGTCATATTACCTCCTGTAAAAATCAACCTGTAACCATCAAAATTTATTTGAGCCAGCAATTTATCATGATGAAGGGGGGGGGGAAGGATTTTTCAAATAAAGGGATGTAATGGCTAACTTGAAAATTATTTTCAATCAATTCATTGTTGGTTTCTATCAATCACCCGACCTTGACCCTTTCTATGTCCTTTGGTTTGGTTCTTGATGGTTATGGCAAATTTAGGTAAATCTTGTTGCAGTCTTTCATATAATAATTTATAGTCTTTAATAATTGCATACCCAACAACAGGCACTCGATATGCTGTCATAGCGATAATCAATTCATGATTAATAACAGAGGTATCATTTTTTCCTGCAACGCAGTTAGTAAAAAACGCTATAGACATTCCAACCGTTAGGAAAAGTTTTAACAATTTACTTTGCCGCATTCTGATACCCCATCAATTACCCACAATAAGCTCAATAATATTTACAGCCCACTCCATGCTTGCGGAATTGAACCGAGTTCCACCAAGCAAGCTGTTCTTCTGTTCGTGAAAAACGAACAAGATATAACCTATTGCTGATAAATATAATAGTCATATTTCCGTCGTTCATCTCTAATAAACTCATAAAATGAGCTCTATTATTTAATAAAATAAAGCATTTTAAACAACACCCACTTGGTAAATATACTCACCCTTCATTTAATAGCCTTGGTATTTCAGCAATCATATAAAGAGGCACAGATAATACGCGATGGTTGATCTCGAGTGGCTTTAAGGAAAGGCGGATTCCAAGCGCGTAGTTTTTTTCGTTTAAAAAAAGTTGAAGGGAGCGTAAGCTGCCGGTTTTTCCTGCTTTAATTTCAATTGGGATAATGCTCTCATTTACGTTGATCACATAATCCACCTCAGCACTACTGCTTGGTTTTTGTCGATCCCAATAAAAAAGTTCGCTTTGCATGTACGGTTTGCGATACGCTAAGAGTTCTTGCCCGGCAAACTGCTCGGCTTGTGATCCGCGATTGAGGAGCATTAAGTTTTTTTGTAAAAAAAGCTCCGGCGATAATTGGCTCGTGGAATTGGCTAAACCAATGTCCAAAAAAATGACTTTGAAATGTTTCTCATGTATGAGTGCGCTAAGCGGTAACCCGCTGGCATTAGTGTGGTGAACTTTGTAAAGCAAGCCTGCCTCAATTAAATACCCAAGTGCATCTTTGATTTCTCGTGAACCCATGTCTGGATCAATTCGACTGTAGGTGAATTTTTCACCAATGAATCCAGGTGCTTCTTTCAATATTTTTTGCATATATTGGTATTTGGTTTTTCCAGCATATTTGCCAAAATCGTCCCTATAACTTTGTACTAAGTTAAGCTGCTTTGCTTGTACGCGTTCTAAATTTCGTGAAACAAGATATTCATTCACCACATCGGGTAATCCCCCAATAAAAAAATAGTTGCGCAAATGGCTACACAATTCTTCATGCACGATGGGCTCAATGCCCGTTATTAATGTCACTCGGCTTAAATAATCGCGTAAATGTTGCAAGCCGAGCGCGGTTAGGTATTCATAGAACGATAGCGGCTTTAAGAATAACGACTCGACACGCCCAACAGGCATGCGCATTTTTTCATTATTGAGCGCAAACTCCAGTAATGAGCCAGCAGCAATGACATGTAACTCTGGCATGTCTTCTTTAAAATAGCGCAAGGCTTTAAGTGCTTGGGTGCACTCTTGAATTTCATCTAAAAATAATAGGCTCTTGCCTGGCGTAACCCTGTGGCCACTTTGCAAATAAAGGCGATTAAGAATCTCGTTGGGATCAAGCGTTTCGAAGGCTAATTTATATTTTTCATCTTTCTCAAAATTAATGGCAAGCACATTTTCAAAGTGCGCTTGTGCAAAAGTTGTTGCTAAGTGAGTTTTCCCCACTTGCCTTGCCCCACGAAGCAACAAGGGCATGTGCTCCTTTGCATTTTTCCAACGAATTAGTTCGGTTTCAAGATCTCTATACATTTCGCACCCGCCATAAACGCCTAAATAACAACCAAACTATAGACATGTTACGTCAAAATATCAAGGCAAATTTAAACACAAAGAATGTGTTGTACAAAAAATTTTGGGGTAATAAATATAAAGGGACCAAGTCGCCTTTAATCAATTCAAAGCTTGCATACCCTAAATGTATTCAGCTATCTATTTAATTCTTTACTCTTATTATTTCAAAGAGAATTTTTTCAAGCTCATCTTAGAATTGGAACATACTGTTGCGAATCATTGATTGATTTTTTATTGATCTCGATTGCAATCGCATAATGGTCTTGGATTACTTTACAGTTTGGGGCATTTTGCAGGCAATAAACGAGTGCATCGTCAACATTGGATATAGAGTAATTTAATGAAATACCACCAAAGACCATGAAAAATTACGTCTATGCTGGCTTGTAGCTCTTTTTCTACAAAACACCAAATTGTCTTTCATTGTCTGAAATGGTCTACAGATGGTGCCGTTTTAGTATCTATTATAGATCACGCCGCTTCTAATTCAATATGAACACGTTGCCCAATAGCCGCAGCAATATTTACTAGAGCATCTAATGAAAATCGAGAAATACGCCCACACAACATATCATTCAAGCGAGGTTGTGTAATTCCACAATGTTGTGCAGCGTCTACCTGTTTCCAATCATTTTTTTTAATAATCGCTACAATTTGGCGCATCAATTCAGCTTTCGCTTGCATATTAGCTGATTCCCCAGCTGTATCAGCAATTGCATCCCAAATATTTTCATAACTTTCTACTTTGCTCATCTCTACTTGCTCCTCATCAGTTCAGTAAAACGCGCCTTTGCAAGATCAATATCACGTTTTGCTGTGGCTTGAGTCTTCTTCTGGAATGCATGTAGGACATATACCGCATCCGCAAGTCTTGCTGTATAAATTACCCGATATGTTCCGGATTCATCCCAAACTCTAATTTCTTCAACTCCTTTACCAATTGAAAGCATGGGCTTAAAATCGTCGGGTTGCTCACCGCGCTGTACTTTATCAAGCTGATAACCCACATCTTATTTGCATCAGTATCAAATTCTCGCAAACGGATTAGCGAGTTGCCTAAAAATCGTATTGGTTTCATTTATTATTTTTATATCCATATTGATATAATTTGCAAGTTTCTGAAACAAAAATGCAGTAAGTACCGCCATTTTATTAAATAGCACACAAAACATACAATCCAGGTTAACAAGTAAATGACAAATTAAATCCACTCAGTATAAATTTAGATTTATACTTTGGGGCACCACTGGGGCATTATTTTAAAATTACGGGGCTTTTTTGGGGCATTCTGGGGACAATGAAAGGCCATGAAAAACAACCTCTCATGGATTGTAACTTGATGATTATAAACGGTTTTTAGTGGCCTTTGATAGTCTTTTGTGATCTTGAATATTGGTGGAGGCGGCGGGAATCGAACCCGCGACAATTTTTTGTAACAACATGATTTATCTAGTTTAAATGTAAGGTCATGTAATTTTGGGGCGCCGATGGGGCATTTAATGAAATCCCCGCGTAGTGCCACCCAAGATTCAACCCTTGGTGCCCTTGCTACCAGCTTGAGGTCACAAATTGTGACCTCAAGCTTAAATCACTTTACCTTTTTGGTTTATTATTGTCGGTGAATACACCCACAAAACCCCGTCAAATTTTTCAATACTCAAGTGCAATAATTTTTTCCATTGTACTTAAAACCACATTTCTTGATCGCTCATGTCGAGCAATCGCTTTTATCGAATCAAACCACTTTGGATCTTCAATAAGCTTTTTAAGGTAACTTGAAATAAATTGTATAACAGTTTTGGGGGAATCCATTAATTCAGCCAATAGTTCAGGCCTGCCATTGATAACATTGATAATATCTTCCAAATCTTTACAATCCCAATAATCATTTTTGTTATAAGCTCTATCAGTGAATGCCTCAAGCTTTGTAGCAATGAAATAGACGGCATTGAGTATTTTGATTTTCTTGTCTTTAATTTGTATCTCAATGGCATTGTCAAAGCCTGCTTGATACCAATTGGAATTGATTCCTTGTAAGGTACCATCGGTATACATCACATCAATCATGAAATCATCTAAAATATACCTGCAATTGATATTTCCCTCCGGTTTAAAACCTAGACTTTCCAGTTTCTTTTGTAATGAATAATGTGCAACTATGTCGGTTGTGTCTAAATCAAACGCGACATCAATGTCAAAGGTTGGACGTACGTCATCCTCAACTATATCAGTTATCAATAGTCCAACGATTCGACCACCGACATAAACAACCTGTTCATTTAAATCTTTTAATAGGCTTGCTGCATGATAGAGTGCTTCATTGGGGTTCTTTGCAGGAAGGTACGGAATTTCCCAGTACCCCCTTGTAACCCTTTGCCCATATAGGCTAAAGACAAAAAATCGATATTTAATTAACACTGTGACTTTTGTATAACTTATTGTAAATAATGACGTTTACACTTCCAATTAATTTCATATTATTGTTGATCCTAAATTGGATCATAGATCTGAGATGATATTATCTTCCTGTATACTGTTTCCTCGTTATTAATGACGTTTACCTGGTAAGTATTATCACCTAATTTAATTAGTCTCACAGTGTCGGAAGATTCTTGAATAAAAAACAGATCATCATGCTCCCGATGTAGTTGCATTTCCTGGCTATACCAAAACGATAGAAAGAGTTTATTATCATGGATGCTTATTGTGAGCTCATCATCTTGATGCTGATACGTGCCAACAAAATCACTGTATTGGGTCATATCCGTCATTTTCATTTCCGGCCGCTCAATTGGTTCAAATCCGGGGATACCATACACATCTGCGATGCTATGCGTAATTTCATCAATTAGACTGAAGGCACCGTCATTATTAACCATAATCACAAATCCTTTCCCGCGCTCTGGCAGTGCAATAAAACGACCAATAAAGCCTGCATTTCCGCCATCATGTGCAAATTTTAGATTTTCTCCCGAACCGGCCAAGAAAAAACCGAGCCCACTGGCTTCGCTGATGGTATCACTATACCACTGCTCTATTGTAATCTGCGGCGTAATGGCTTCATTAATGAGTACGGATTGTAAAATTCCAGGTTGGTGGTTCAACATTTTTAAAAGTTCAACGATAAAATAGGCTAAATCAGTCGGGGTAGTCCACAAACCTGCTGCAGCCATATATGGATAAACATGCCAGCCGCCGCTAATGAGAGTGCCATCTGATTGATGGCCTTGAGCCGCATTGCGTGCAGCCTCTTGTGTCAGTGGTTGAGCAAAAGTGCTTCTAGTCATGTGTAGTGGCATTAAAACATTTCGTTGCATCCATACATCATATTTTTCGCCAGTAATGTCTTCAATTAGAAGCTGAACAATCGTTGTACCGCCGCCAGAATACTGAAATGTGGCTCCCGGCTCTTGAATCACTCGAAACAGATCAGTTTCTAGGGCTGGTTTTCTGCTTTCCAATAAGTCTAGTGTACTAGGAATAGGCGCATCAGTTGTGAAGCCTGGAAAACCATGAAGACTGATCCCCGCGCTGTGAGATAGTAAACGCCTAAGCGTTACTTTTTCTTTTTGAGTGAATTTATTTTCCGGTATTTTCCAAGACTTAAGATACAGATTAACGTCTTCATCCAACAAAAGCTGTCCATTTTGAACTAATAACAAAGCCCCCATAGCATTAATGGCTTTGCTAATGGATGCGGCTTGAAATAGGGTCTCAGTATCAATACTTTTAGAATCTGTGGCGTCGGTTACGAGACCATACCCTTTCGCCCAATCTAGACGACCCTCATTAATAACGGCAATACTAACACCAGGCACTTTATAATAGGCCATTCTTTCCGATAAAGTCATCGGCTGATTTGTGCTGTCTGCAATCTGTGTTTTATAGCGCAGGCCATCCACAACAGCATTAATTTTCGGATTGTCGTTATTCATAATTTTTCTCTTAATTAAAATAATAGTTGGTCGTTAGGTTTTATAGCACAAGCAGTTGGTGTGCTATAAAGTATGCTCGCGCAAATTACGTTTACTTATATAGGTATTAAGACCAATGTGATTGCTATACCCAAAAAAAATTGCAATTTTTCTAACGGATAACCCCAGGGCTAATAATTCTTTAATTTTCACAACGTCCTTATCAAATTTACTTTTCTGCACAGTCCCTTTAGGTTTTCCTAACTGAATACCTTGTGCTCTTTTATTGGCCAGCGCCTCTTTGGTTCGTAGGCTAATCAAGTCTCGTTCAAGTTCAGAAAATAATGAAAACAACGTGATCATAACCTTTGATGTCATGTCGTGGTGTTTAATGTCCAAATTTTGCTTAATCGCGATCACGCGGACCTGTTTTTTAATTAACTCATTCACCAAACCAATGACCTCAGCAGTGCTTCTACCTAAACGGCTTAGTTCAGTAACAATAAGTGTGTCTGCATCACCCAGTGCGGCAACCATTTCATCAATTCTACGTTCTTTAGTGTTTTTTCTACTTGAAATGGTCATTTGGATAAAATGGTCGACCTCAAGTTTATTTTTTTTAGCAAATTCAAAAATCTCAAGCTTTTGGTTGTTCAAATCTTGCTTGTCAGTTGATGTGCGGATATAAGCAATAGTTTTGGCCATAAATTACTCAAAAAATAGTCCGTTAACGTTTAACCTTAAATAGCATAGTGAATTATACAGTTAAATATAAAGATATAAAGTGTAAGACCACAACAAATCTGATGTACAATAATGTCCGTTTTGTGCCCTACAAAAGGTAGCTCGTGGCTCGACTAAAAATACTTTCAAGCGATGACTTTAATAAATTATATAAATTACCTTCACTTGACGATAATGATAGACCTTTTGTGTTTGAGTTGGATGAGCAGGACAAAGCATACCTTGATTCTTTTAACGACATTCCAAAAAAGATCGACTATGTTCTACAGGTTGGTTTTTTTAGAATCACGCAATTTTTTCATGCGTTTACGTTCCAAGGAATTAGGCAGGACACTTGGTATGTTATCAAAACATTTTTTCCAACAGAAAAATTCCCAAAAAAACAGGTGAGCAAGCGGTACCACTATGATAATCGCAATGCCATTTTAAAAAAATATAACATGTCGATTTATTCGGTTCAAAACAAAGCTAAAGCGGCTCGTTATGCTAAGGAATTGATTAAGCAGCATGCTGCGCCGAAATACGTATTTGATTCGCTATTGGAGTATCTCCATCAACACAAAATTGTCAGACCATCGTACACAACATTGCAAGATATGGTCTCGGATGCGCTGAACAATGAAAAAACCAGATTAAGCAATAAAATATACACGTTAATAGACAAGCCACTCAGGGATTCATTAGCCAATTTCCTGGAAAAGGATGAACTCTTTTATCAATTGACGACCGTAAAAAAAGATCAAAAAGATTTCTCTACTGGCGAAATCAATGCCTCAATCAAGAAACATCAGTTTTTATCAACGCTATACGAGCAATCCATTGAAATAATCAAAGAGCTGGATATTTCAGAACAAAATATAATGCACTATGCTGATCTGGCTGTGTACCACACCGTTTACGGCCTGCGTGCTATGAAAAAAAAGAATTTATCCAGACTATACCTTATGTGCTATGCCAATTATCGCTATTTGAAAATCAGTGATCACGTTATTAATGGTTTTGCTCACAAAGTGAATTACTACAAAGGCGAAGCTGAAACTTACCAGGCAGAAGCCATTTGTAAAGTTAAGGACGAAGACAAGGATCATCGAAATGCTGCCGCCGCTATTTTATCGTTGGTAAATAATAAAAAGGTGGCTGACAACGAAATACGGAAAAAATCCTATGAAATTGTTCCGCAGGAAAAATTCCAACAGTTCATCCAAAAAATTATAAAGCCAAACTTTACGCCTGAGTTTTATCGGTGGCAATACTATGGCGAAAATGCGGCGGCAATCAAGCGGAATACTCGCGCGGCATTCAATGTATTGGATTTCCAAAGCAAAAACAAGGCGTTACAGACGGCAATCACCTTCATGAAAGACCACTATGCCAGTAATAAAGCATTTGGAACTTATCAATTCAAGGACGTTCCAATCGATTTTATACCCAAGGCATTTCGACGCCATGTGATTAAAAAAACCAAGAACGAGAAAAACAACAAAAAAATTAAAAGCATTAATGCTGACAGGTATGAGTTCATGCTTTACCTTCACATCGAAGATGGTATAAAAACCGGCTCGGTCACCATATATAATAGTCTGTCTTATCGATCGCTAAACGATGAACTGCATCCCAAGCAAGACTGGGATAAAAACAAAAATTCAATCATTAAGCGCTTGGAAAACAAGCTGCTTGCAACAGATATAAATGACATCCTTAAAGATCTTGCAAGCCTATTATCCCCACGCTACAAAGAAGTAAATGCTAAGATCTCATCAGGAGAAAATAACAAAATAAAACTTAAGCAGAACAAACAAGGCGAAGTCGTTCGCTGGCATTTGCCTTACAAAAAATCAGACGACGGTGTCAACAATCCTTTTTATGAGCATATACCCTTAACCAGTGTTGGTGAAATTCTGCAATTTGCTAATACGCATACTGGATTGATGAAAAAATTCACTCATATAATACCGACGAACAGTAAAAAGCAGGCAGATGAGGCAGTCATTTCGGCCTGCCTTGTAGCGAAAGCAACCGGTATTGATATTGATAAAATGAAAGATATCAGCGATGTTAAAGAGCATGATCTAAAGTCAACCTATGCTGATTTTATTCGACATATGACTTTAACACAAGCAAGTGACGTGGTGATGAATCACATGAAGAAACTGCCCATATTTGAAAAATATACTCTCGCTGACTATGGTATTCATGCCAGCATTGATGGTCAGAAATTGGAAACAAAATTCAATTCAATCATGGCAAGATTTTCAACAAAATATTTCGGGTTTGGTCAGGGCGTATCGGCTTACACCTTATGTGCGAACTGGTTACCCCTGTGCACAAAAATCATTGGTGCAAATGAACATGAAAGCCATTATCTGTTTGATATGTTAAACAGCAATACAAGTGATATTGAAATAGCTGCCATATCAGGGGATATGCATAGCATAAATCGAGTGAACTTCATCATATTGTATCTTTTTGGTTACCGCTTCATGCCACGATTTACTCAGTTGGATAAAAAAGCACAAGCGAACCTTGTCAGTTTTGATGATCCTAAACTTTATGACAAATTTTTGATAAAGCCGAGCAAGCAAGTCAATATCAAGTTAATTATTAAAGAGTGGGATAATATTTTAAGAATAATGGCAACTCTGGGTCTTAAAAAGAGCAGCCAAAGCGCTATTGTAAAAAAATTATCATCCTACCAATCGAATGATACTCTGCGAGCGTTGATTGAGCTCGATAAAATCATCATGAGCTTGTATATGCTTGACTATATTGATGACGAGGGGATGCGCAAGACCGTGCATCGTTCCTTGAACCGCGGTGAGTCGTACCACCAGCTAAGATCGGCCATTGCAAAAATCAGTAGTAGAAAATTGGCTGGTAAAACTGAGATTGAACTCACGATCAACAACGAATGCGCACGCTTATTGGCTAACTGTATGATTTTCTACAATGCCTCACTGCTATCAGGGCTCTATGAACACTATAAACTGAATAAAATGGAAGATGAGTGGTTGAAAGTTATTCGATTATCTCCGGTGGCATGGCAGCACATTAATTTGATCGGAATATATGAATTCTACAGCAAGAAGGAATGCCTTAATTTACATGAAGTTATAGGAAAGTTGGTAACCAATAAAAAAATCAATTTATTGGCTGCAGCCTAGACTAGCAAGGGGTTGTAGGGGTGTGCTGGGAAATTTCGTACCTTCCCGCAAAGAACCCCTCATTGTTTTGCTTGATTCTTACTGATTCCATATATAATTTTCCAATATTTCTTTTGCAATTTTATTTTCACGCTTCCCCCCCAATCTGATCAGATCAAGCGCACTAATGATTGCATAAAAGTTTTCATCAGGAGTTCTATCCAAAGCGTTTGCTAAGGTTCTGTATATTGGGGTTAATGCCAGCCCCTTGATATTGCCATTAATATAAGGCCAGACATAGATCTCTTCGCTCAAGATTATTTTTTTTAGAATGGGAGAGCTGTGTGCCGTTGCCATACCGCGAGTTGCTATATTAACGTCTGCTGGAAAAAGATACTTCACACCATGGAGGAACAACTCCATCAGCTCATGTTTATGTAATTCAACACTATCATCCGAGTAACGCGATATCAGTTTTGATTTTTCAAGCCTCTTAATACTCTTAGTTACTTCAGATTGACTAATATAAAGTTCATACGCGATGTTTTTAAATTCAATTTTTTCCTTAGCCTTCTGTTTTAGTAGTAGCTTGATCAAGATAGCTATGTCTTGCCCTTTGAGCATGGGATACCCCAATCTATTTTTTAAGATTATAGCCCATCTAGTTTCCAATTTCCAATTTCCAATTTGGAAATTGGAAATTGGAAATTGGAAATCATTGCGATTTATTGAATTTGAAGCGGCTTTGAAAGGGCCAGCTCCTTACTTACCCTGATTTTTCCCAGGCGATACAATAGGACCGTTTCTCTTGGTTACTAAATATTTTTTTTGAAGCACCACTATCGCTGTTCTCTTCTCTCATCAAAATCCCCTTGGATTAGTTAATGGAGTGAGTTTAATGTGTAATTTTTCTAGGTGTTAGGTGGGGTTTTGGGGGTATACAATTGATGAGTTCTACACCACGAATTTGCACCGTTTGTTGTTTTGTAACTTGAAATTCTTTTGCTTCAAAAAATGGTCTTGCTGTAATGCTGACTTCCGCATAGACTCGAGAAATTGATTTATATACTGCTTCTTTCTCAATCTCATGGATGAGTGCACTGCCAATACCAGAGCCTTGAAACTCGTGATGGACATAAAAGCAATCGATATGGCCATTTGGCTCAAATTCTGCAAAGCCCACTATTTTATCGTCTATTAGCGCAACAAACGGTTTAATTTTTTCTAATTTTTCTTGCCACCCACTATAGTCTTATACTGAAGACCATGGAGCCCAAGCATCAAGCTGTTCTTTAGTGTAATCTTTAGCATAGCATTCACAGTATGTATGGTGTTGTAATAAATTTGGCTTAAAAATTTTGCATCACCATCTTGATAACGCCGCACTTGAATTTTATTGTTCATAACACTTTACCTACAGGAACATCGTTTGGATCAGATTCATGGCCTTCAGAATCATCAAATGGCATGTCTACGTAACCATTTTTGAGATAAAATCTTAAACTGCTTTGCCTAGATTCAGCATGCATAATTTTAACACCTAAACTTTTCAACCATTTTTCAATTAAGACCAAAAACGTACTTCCAGCATTCTGGCTACGCTTACCTTCATCAACGGCGATAATCCGTATCGCGGCTCTCTTATCAGACCAAAATTGAATATGGGCGTAACCAATAATTTCTGTGCCTTGATATAAAATGAGATGAGCATGCTCACGGTGATCAAACGTCCATGTGTATGGATCATCTATACCATACGGACCAAAGAAATAGGTATCGCGAAAATGCTTAGCAGCAGCCCATTCTCGTGGTGTGAGTGCCTTTACAACTCGTAAGCCATTAAATCCTGTTTTAGAATGAATATTCTTTACAAATGCATCTTTACCAAAAACATACTGGTAAATATCATGTGGATAAAGCAAGGCTAGATCTTGTTTTAGCTTTGCATAATGCTCCCTGTCATCTGTATGCTCTCGCATCCAATTGCGAAATAGTAAGTGCCCATCGATCTCAGCGCTGGTTTGTTCAAATATGTGGACATTGAATCCCTTTTTTTGAAAATATCTGCGAAAAGGCATTCCATATTCGCCTTTTGCCTCATAACCAAGAGCTTCCATCACTCTTACGTTTTGGTCTAAAGCTAGAATATCTCGAACGACCGGTACTATATCTATAATCGGTTTTGCCGCCAATCCTGGCACCGATGTCGAACCAATATGGTGAATAACAATGCAGTTATTACCCAGTGCTTTTTTAATTTTGGCGGCCTCTGCTGCAAAAATATTTGGCCAATTAGGATCATAGGGTACGACTTCAATACGATCTGTTTTTTGCATGAAATTTAACTCTGATAAAATATGTTCAATTAATTCAAGGATATCAGCACATTGATTGGGGCGATTTTTAGGATCTGATCTTTTAAGACAATCAAGCAACGCTAATAGATTCAATAGTTGTATGGTGATGTGCCAATTTTTAGGTAAGGTAACGCCACCACTGGCCAATCCATTGAGTAATGCATTTTGAAATTCAGATGGCATTTTATGGGCGTACCTAAGCATGTTGGCAATATCGTGTAACACTGAATTTGAAAAAGAAAATTCCCAATCTAAAATAGCGGTAATTTTCCAGATGCCCTCAATTTGATCAACAAGAATATTTGCAGGATCGAAATCTGCATGAACCAGATGTTTTTCATAATGATTGGGAAACAAGTGATTATATTTTTCAAAGTATACAGTGATTTCTGAAATGGTAACTGAATCGAGCGCCGAAATGACATTGGGATGATGCAAACATTCTTTTGCAAAAGTTGAAGCAAAGCAATCTGTTAGTTCATTTGTAATGCTAAGATTTTTATCAAAAAAACCACTTTTATCAAATTCATACTTGGTTATATTTGAAAGAACAATGCCAACTTGATACATTATTGCGCTGATATCATGAAGAGCGTCACCCATCAAATGATCTCGAAGCGATATGCCAGGCATAAACTCTGTAATGGCAAAATGATACCCTTCAAGCTCGCCGATATAATGCGTCAGCGGTATCGGAACAGTTTGTTTTAATAACGCCGCCAGTTTTTGTTCACGGTAAGCAGCATCTTTGTCGCGCAAATAAACACGCAAAATCAAAGGATGTTTTTCATCTTCCAGCAGCATTTTAATATTGAGGTTAGCACATCCACCAGTAATCAACTCATACGAAATGAGCTTTTTATCGGGATAGGCAAGCCGTACCATTTTTTCAACCATACCCTCTGGTAGTTGGTATGTAACGCTTGTTTTTTCCCAATCAGCTTTAAACATTTTAAACCTTAGTATTTATACGATCTAGCTGATGATTAATTAAAGAGGCCAATTTATTTTTATCAAAATCAGGGCAGAATTGTGGGTATTCTCTATCTAGTCCATAAGACCACTTTTCTAACCGCTCATGATCATACACAAACATATCTTCAATGAAATATTCGTCGCTATTGTAGCTTTTATCTAAATGAAGACCAATCCCGCCATCATAAAGTTCACCTGTAGGCAAGCGCACAGCAACATGCCAACACTCTTCATGGGATTTCATCATTACAAATACGATATGAACTTTATACTTAAAACGATGATTCCAAGCATCAAAAAACATTTTGGAAAATACGCCACAAGGGCCATAGTTGATCCTTGGTGTATTTTCATGAAAACCAAGCCATTGGTTAATTTCTTGCTGCAAATCTGACAATACAATTTGAGTGAGTGTTCTTAAAATAAAGTCAACGCGATTTTCAACTGATAGGAATGGTATTTCAATTAAGTGATATCCGCAAAGTTCATAAGCCTCTTTAAGTGCCGCATACGTTTCTATGCTTTCATTATAATCTTGTTGCCGCTCATGATCATTAATGTAAATTTCTTTCCACGGAGGGAATATAAAAGCAGTTTGGCAATATCTGTATCGTTCGACAGCATTGTTTACCTGTTGATTCTCCATGTTGCAAAACGTTTTTGCATAACCATGCAAATCTGGGATCCCTCGATCAAAAAATGCGGCAGTTCTTTCGTGTTGTATTTTTAAATAGTCATCAAGAGAGTGCATTAACATTTTTTCTAGGAATGCCTGTCGATCCCCTGTATGCATTGCATTCCCACCAATAGTCACTTGTTCTTTAATAATGTCTCGGGCAACCTCAGGCATTGTTAAGAACCCTCTCCTTTTTAATGCCATTAGTACGGATGTTTTGCCAGAACCTGGACCGCCAGTCAGAATAAAGAAATTTGATTTTAAGATTGTTTGGCTCATAGTGTTCATTCAAATTTAATCCATTTAGCATAAATTTTAATTTTTAATTTGGGGCACCACTGGGGCATTATTTTAAAATTCCGGGGCTTTTTTGGGGCATTCTGGGGACAATGAAAGGCCATGAAAAACAACCCCTCATGGATTGTAACTTGATGATTATCAACGGTTTTTAGTGGCCTTTGATAGTCTTTTGTGGTCTTGAATATTGGTGGAGGCGGCGGGAATCGAACCCGCAGAAATTTTTTGTAACCACTTGATTTATATAATCAGAATGTAAGGTCATGTCATTTTGGGGCATCAATGGGGCATTTAAGAATCCCCGCGCAATTGCCCCCTTGATTCAATTCTTGGTGTTCTCACTACCTACTAACTTGAGATCACAATTTGTGACCTCAAGTTTAACAAGCACTTTTAGGGATTACCATGAGCTCATCAAAATATGGAAAATAACAAGGCCAATGATATGTCTGAGCAATTAGAGGAACTATATAGTTGATAATATATTCACCATTTTCAGAGTTTGTCATGATGACGACACCATCACCACTATTTGGGAACATAAGCATCTCATTATGATAACCAGCATTGTGTCCCGCTTTTCTGAAGTTTAAAGTCCTACCAGCGCCATTTATCACTACTCCAAGACCATAATCTGTATTTTTTTGTCGACTAAGCATTTGTGTTGCAACTGATTTTGAAATGAGTTTATTTTCTTTACCTAGATATGAATTTGAAATGTTAATAGCAAATTTTGCTATGTCTGTTGGCGTTGACCATGCACCACCAGCACCTGCAATAGCATAATTATTCCACCCGCCCTTTATCATAGTTCCATCATTTAAAAATCCTGGCACTGCAACTGCTGTTAGTTTTTTATTTAATGGATATTGAAAAACACTATTGTTCATATTTAATGGTTTAAATATTTCATTTTCCATCCAGCTTTGAAAAAGTTGTTTAGTTGAATCCTCTATAAGTTTCTCTAGCACTTGAAAAGCACCGCCGGAATAAAAATATTGTGCCCCTGGTTTATAAAATACTCGTATAGGAGGAGTATTAGCGGGTGGTTTCCCATCTAGTACTTCTTTAAGAGTTGGTAATTTCTTACCCTGGGCATGACCTGGGAACCCAGACACAGATAATCCAGATGTCATATCTAACAGTTGTCGTAACGTCACAGGATTATTTTTATTATACTTATTTTCAGGGATTTTCCATGTTGTTAATTGATCATTTACAGACTCGTCAAGGCTCAGTTTACCTTGCGAAACTAATTTAAGAGCCCCGTAAGCACTCATACTTTTGCTAATAGAAGCGGCTTGAAAAAGTGAGTTATTAGAAACTTGTAATTTTGGATCGATGGATAAGGTTTTAACAGCGACAATTTTATAATCTTTAATAATTGCATACCCAACAACAGGCACTCGATATGCTGTCATAGCAACAATCAATTCATGATTAATAACAGAGGTATCATTTTTTCCTGCGACGCAGTTAGTAAAAAATGCAATAGACACTCCAACCGTTAGGAAAACTTTTATCAATTTACTTTGCCGCATTCTGATACCCCATCAATTACCCACAATAAGCTCAATAATATTTACAGCCCACTCCAGGTCTGCGGAAGTGAATCGAGTTACACGAACAAGATATAACCTATTGATGATAAACAAAATAGTAATGCCCCTGCCACTCATCTCTGATAAGCTCTGATAAAACGCGCTCTATTATATAATAAAGTGAATCATATTAAACAACACCCACTTTGCTAATCTTCAACCAAACACTTTTTCTCTATAATGGTCTGTTAATATATATTTTGCATACTTCCTACTGGTACCACCAGGTTGTAGAACGTTATCAGCCACCAATGATTTAATTAAGGTGCTCGCCTTTTCGGTAGAGATACTAAAACAATTCCTTACATTTTTATTATCAATGTATTCATGCATAATAACCATTATAATAATCATCAACCTTTTTTCTTCTGGGCTGAACTTTTCAAAAGATTTCGGTGCCGAGAGAATAATAGTAAAGGAATTGTCGTGATCAATGAAAATAGGGGGAGGCACCTTAATGCTCAGAGTTGCAGCATACAGCCGATCTATTCCTTGTCCGTCCATATCGCCAAACCCAAATTTCTTCATTAGCTCAGCTAACAAAGGATTGCGCCAGTCTCGTCTATGAATTAAATTATAAATCGTTAATCCCGGCATAAGCCCACCCGGGTTTTCTATTTCAATTCGATTATCAAACATTGCTATCTTGACGGGATGATGCATTTTTCTATAATCACGATGTACAATACTATTTGTGATTACCTCCCTTAAAACAACATCTGGGTAAGCAGGAATGTCCGTGCGTTTAATTCCCTCTATAGTAGGCACAAGCCAAATATATTGCTTTAAAAGCTGTATGCTTTGCTCAATTTGGTTAGGTAAATTCCCTTTTATTTCATATTTCCTAATTGGATTATCACGAGCATTGCCTTTGAAAATCTGAAACTCAATATAACTATTACGAAACTCTCTTTTTTGTTGGGGATCTATAGCAAAACAGAGCCATCCCGCACCGGATACTTCTAAATGCGGTTTAACACCGACTAGAACTCGAGTATCTAACAAAACAGCCGTATTTTGCTCTGCTTTTATATTATGTTGGCTCAATTTGGGCAGTAAATTACTCATTTGATTAAAGTCTAACTCACTGATGCTTGTATTTTTAACTGGTGACTCATCAAAATAAACCTCTTGATAACTGACCAATAAATCTTTAATTTCTTGTACGGACATTGCGATAGTTGAAGAGCCTGTGCGTTTAAAACATGCCTTGCCACCAAGTGGGGAGCGATCTTTGATAAAGACTGGCTTTGATTTACTAGGTAATATGTGGATACACAATAAATTTGTGTTATCAATATGTATCGGAAAAGCATGTATCTGTAAGCTAGGCTCTTGGCTTTGATTTGCAATACTGGTTATCTTCTGAATAATTCTATCTCTATCTTCTTCGGTACCTTTGGGAACAAAATTATCTACACCAAATACCAAACATCCACCACGCTCCAGATTACCAAATGCATTAATGTGCTCCTTAATACGCTCATTATTTTCTGACAATTTAAATTTAAAATCTAAAAAATTATACTCGGCTTTACTTAACAAAGCCTCATTTATAAGCTCGACCCAAAACACCTCATCATTTAACACTTAATATAACCTATTGATAATTAATAATATAACTCATTAAACAGAAGAAATCTCTGATAACCTCCGATAAGATTACGCTGGTTTAAAGGTCAAATCAATTGTTTTTTAATAGAACCTTTTAAATGTTTTACTGAGAGAGTAGAGCAGCATCTTTCTTACGTTGTTTGCTGCCCCTCGTTAGGCAGGCCTCATTGTCAGATTGGCTAATATAAGGTTCATACGCGATGTTTTTAAATTCAATTTTTTCTTTAGCCTTTTGTTTTAGTAATAACTTGATAAGTAGAGCTATGTCTTGCCCTTTAAGCATGGGATACCCCGATCTGTTTTTTAAGATTATAGCCCATCTAATTTCCAATTTGGAATTTGGAATTTGGAAATCAATACGACTTATTAAATTTGAGGCGACTTTGTAAGCTCTTTACTTACACACCAAGCCAAGCCAAGCCAAGCCAAGCAACGAAGGGAGCATTTTGAAGACAATAAACCACCATAAAAAACAATATTAGGTATACTATAAATCTATGATTATTTAATATAAACAGATAGTCATGCATAGATGTCTATTTCAGGAAGGCAATAATGAGCGGGTGCTGATTAATTAAAAAGTCTTTATAAATCAACAAGTTGGTGGAGGCGGCGGGAATCGAACCCGCGTCCGCAAATCCTCTGCTGTCAGCTCTACATGCATAGCCTGGTCATTTGAGTTTAACCGTAGACCCTCCGACTGGCAGGATGATATACAGCGATTCCCTGAGTTTTGCGACTTGATGCGGGACGAATAAAGTCGCTAGCTTATCTTCTATGACCGTTGATTCGATACCGATAAGCAGGCTCGGTCAACGGGGCGCTGGTTTTAAGGCAGCGCACGGTGCGGTTAACTATTGGAGCTTACGCTGCGATAGCTTCACCAGCAAAGTTTTTATCGTTTGCATTTGTGTTTAGTTGAGTCTTTTTTACGAGAGTTCTCATTCTCGGCATGCACCTCTAGTTTCGCAACCCACGTCGAAGCCAGGTCGCCCCCCTATATGTACACTTTAATTATAGCATAAAATGAAGGGGAAATAGAAATATTATTGAAATTAAACCGATGTTATCTCTTGAGGTAGTAAGGTTTCTACAGCTTTTCGAATGGTTTTCAAAGAGGTAATGGGTAAATATTGCCGTAATACATGACCCTCTGCATCTACTAAAATTTTAGTGAAATTCCATGGGATGAATTTTAAGGGCCGTTTTTCCAGCTGTTGATATAAATAGGTATAAAGTGGGGCCTGTTCAGAGCCTTTAACCTTAATTTTAGAAAACAACGGGAAAGTAATTCGATAGCAACTTTCGGCAAATAATTTAATTTCATCGTTGCTACCAGGCTCTTGATGCCTAAATTGATCACAAGGAAAGCCCAATACAACAAATCCACGGGTTTGATAGTCGCGATACATGGCTTCTAGTTCCGTATATTGGGATGTAAACCCACAGCGGCTCGCAACATTAACGATCAACATCACACACCCTTGATAAGGCTTGAGCGTTGTGGATTGGCCATCAATGGTCTTGAGAGGGATGTCATACAGTGACAAGTTTACATTATTTTTATCACTCGATGCGGTTATCATTCTTTCGCTCCATAACCCGATTCAATGCCATTGTGTTTCAATAGGGCATCGATGCTTGCAGCCCTCCCCCTAAAATTTTTGAAAGCCAGAGCCGCCCGCTTTGCCCCCCCTACTTCTAAAATTTGATGCAGAAAATCTCGTCCTGTTTCAGCATTAAAAACACCCTCCTCCTCAAAACGAGAAAATGCATCGCTAGACAACACCTCAGCCCATTTATAACTATAATACCCTGCCGCATAACCTCCGCCAAAAATATGACTAAAACTGTGCTGAAAACGATTGTAGGGTGCTATCGGAACAACCGTGGTTTCTTTACGCACCGCTGCAAGAACTGAAGCAATAAAACCGGGTTTTTTTGATTGATATTGCTGATGGATACGAAAATCAAACAGAGAAAATTCCAATTGCCGCATCATCACCATCGCTGATTGAAAATTCTTTGCAGCCAACATTTTATTAAATAAGTCATCTGGTAAAGATTGACCCGTATCCACATGGGCCGTCAAAAGCTGTAAAGCCTCTTTTTCCCAGCACCAATTTTCAAAAAATTGACTCGGCAACTCAACCGCATCCCATTCAACCCCATGAATACCAGACACATCTAAATAGTCGACCTGAGTCAACACATGATGTAAGCAATGGCCAAATTCATGAAATAAGGTGAGTACTTCATCATGGGATAAAATCGGGGGTTTATTCGCCGCAGATTTGGCAAAATTACAAGTCAATGTTGCAATCGGCAACTGAATGCCACCACCTGCGATTCGACGCCGACTTTGACAAGAGTCCATCCAAGCACCGCCACGTTTATTTTGACGCGCAAAGAGATCGGTATAAATATAACCACGCACTTTGTTTTCAGCATCTTTAATACGATAACAGGCCACATCTGGATGCCATTGATCAATCTCACGAACCGGCTCTAAGGTCATGCCATACAGTTTATTAATGATAGTAAACAATCCACTCATCACCTTGGGTAAGGGAAAAAATGGTCTTAATTCTTCCTGCGATATCGCATAGCGTGTCTGCATTTTCTTCTCAGACAAATAAGCAATATCCCAAGGTTCTACTTGCAAAATACCATGCACATCTTTGGCAAAATTTGTTAAGCTATCAAATTCTGATTGAGCTTGTGGATGTGCGCGATGGGCTAAATCCAACAAAAATTGAACGACTTGTTCTGTAGAATCAGCCATCTTGGTTGCAAGGGATAATTCGGCATAATTTAGAAACCCAAGCAAATTTGCTTTTTCATGGCGTAATGCGAGCATCTCATCCATCAAGGCCGTATTATCAAATTTGCCAGCCGATGGGCCTTCATCAGAGGCACGCGTCACATAAGCCTTATATATTTCTTCACGCAAAGCCCTGTCATCCGCATAAGTGACCATCGCAATATAACAAGGGATTTCAAGATTAAAAACCCAACCCTCTAATTCGCTTGCTTTAGCCAAGGCACGTGCACTATCTAATGCATGTTCGGGTAGGCCCGTTAAACGGCCCTCATCGAGAATGTGCAACTGATAGGCCTGGGAGGCATCCAAGACGTTATTTTCATACTGATTAGATAAGGCGGATAAACGCGCCTGAATCGCTTCAAATCGGTGCTTATTTTCAATCGATAAAGCCACCCCCGATAATTTAAAATCACGCAAAGCATCATCGATTATTTTAAGTTGAATGTTATCTAATCCCTGTTTATCCAAGCCGTCAATGGCATAATACAATGCTTCATTGTGGCCTAATGCTGACTCATAGGCCGATAGTTTAGGTAGACATGCTTGATAACAAAGTCGCAATGCAGGTGAATTCACGACCGCATGCAAATGAGCAAAGGGAGACCAAAATCGCTCAATGGCATCATCCATGTCCTCTAATGGCTGCATTAGACTATCCCACGTATGCGGGGTTTTATGGGTTAACAAAACCTTTACCTGCTGCAAATTGGCTTGCAATAAGTCATCTAGCTTTGCTGCATAGGGTTCAATGTCAATCTTAGAAAATTCGGGTAAAGCGATATCAAACATTTTCACTCCTGTACTTAAGAGTGCTCTAGCATAACATAATCCAAGGTCAGGATCCCTCTGAATCGAACACACCCGCCGCCATATAAAACCCCACCGTTTCAATGCTGCGCTCCTGACTTTCAATGTATCCTGACTCAAGAGATGAATATTTCATGTCGATGGGATTACAAATCATCGCCCTGATGCATCTAGGTCCAGAACCTGGCATGCCTGCATGCATGACTTTCTTATTATCCACCAGTAAAATATCGCCACTCAGCCACAAACAAGATGAATAAAATTTTCTTATCAATGTAGCGAGCTCTTTAATTTCCGTTTCATTAAAACAATGCCCGACTTTCTCCTTATCATGGGAAGGCTTTTGCTTTTTTTTATGTGAGGCTTTACGCATGTGAATTTTTGATAGAAGGATTTTCAAAGCCTCTTTAGGCGAATAAAAAAATGAGGCACACATCATATAAATGCGCTCGACAACCTTTAAAACCCAAGCCGGTAACTTCCAAATCAATCGATGCCAAAACCAGGTTTTTCCCTGATAATCATCCATGAAACAGGCTCTTATTTCAGGATTTAGGCTGGGCAACTCAAATAAATTAATCTGCAAGGACTTTTTTTTGGTCTTCGGGTGCTCAAGCACCGCCGGCTTATACATCAGAATTAATTGATCGCTACCCCGACCTACCATCGGAAGATCAAAATGCTTGCATATTTTCTCTACGGCTTCCACCGAAATTTTATATCTTTCGACCACATCTGAAACCAACCATTGGGTCACAAAAAAATTATTTTTTTCTAGTTTTTTCTTCAGGTTATCATTGAGGCCTTCATATAACTTTTCCGTGTTCACAAGCCCTGTTTCACCCCCAAGCAGCGATGGCTTAACACAAAAAAAACAAATGTATCCCGGCACATCAGGGGTATAATAATTTTCCGTGTGAAACCCACCCAAATATAGCGTTCCACCTGTTTTATAAACTGCATTCGTATCTAAAGCATATTTTAAACCGCTAACATGAATACGACCCTCTTCTGACATAAACGCATCACTGATCCCTCGAAACCCTTTAATGCTCAAAATCATTTTTTCAAAGGCCTCATCTGAGCCAATATCAAAACCCCTTAATAAAACAGCCCCATATTTTGACAAATCATCGATCAGCTGTTCTGAATGATCAGCAAGGAATTGTTGTAAAAAGTTGATATCGGATGACCCATCCGCCTCAATAACGAACGGCATCTCATGCTCTTCTGATAAGATAAGACGTTCATCCTGACGCAAAAATCGTGTGATAACACCCGTATAATTTTTTTTCATTACAAAGCGCTCCGTCCTAGATCACCTGGAATTTACTTTACCTTGTTTAAATTAAAAATAAAATAACAAATACCTCAGTGGACTCCATTGCCATTGAGCTGAGACTTTTCATGATTTAAAGCGGCACTCCCATTCACTTCCGGCTGAAACAATGCATAACGATTCGTTTCTGGCCTTGATTTATATTGAACCGTATCATTTGGTTTTTGCAACTCAATGGCTTGGGACTTGCGTATGTTATTAATTGTCGCCAACACAGCAATGATGGCACCTATCAAAGGTAATATCGGATGAACTGCGATAATAGGTATTGAAAAAGTAGCCGCCAAAAGTAACCAACAGGTGGTTTCTACCATAAGCGCTAAACGACTTTCTTCGTAATGAATGCGTTCTTTTAACTGTTCAATATAGCGGATATCAATCTCACTGTTCTCTGGCAGCGCTAAATATTGAGCTTCTAATTTTTTCAAATAACGAATGTCAATATAAGCCCGCAATGACGCCAAAGCCACATCAAAAACAAATAAAGAAAACCCCAAATATATATTCAAAGCCCCTGTTAATACAAAACAATTGAGCAAGCCTACAGAAACAGTCGCCATATCATTCGCTAATTCAAACCAATGCAATTCAACTTGCGCTATCAATCGGCTCGTCCATCCCAATTCATATTCTTCAGGCGTCATCCAAGAATGGGGGATAAGGTGCTTCAGTATCAACAAAACATTTTTTAATAAACGCGGAAACAGGGTAAACCATGCCAAATAAACCACTGCAGGGCCGGTCAATTGCTCCATCCAACCCACCCAGGAACAATACACATCCAATTCACTGGCGAAGGGCATTATCATTATCAATAATCGCCTCACTCGAACAGTGCAAAGCCGCTGTCGATTCGCCGTAGTGAAGAGATCATGAACTACTTTACTGAATGATAATTTAAGCGTGGGTGAACCCAACATAAATTCCGGTAAGATTTGTCTATCAACCAACAATTGGCGATAGACATGTTGGTGGCGATGCATGAGGTTTATTCCATCGGTTTCATACAAATAACACGCATAAATATGCTCAAGCAAAGCCGACATCATCAAAGCGGCTCGAATTTGCTCGGCTACATCCGCATCACGGGATAAATCTTTCATGAGCAATGCACAATGTGTACTATACTGGACAGCCAACCATTTGTGATCTTCGATAAGACTGGCTATGTTGACAGAATGTTGAACGGTGAACCAATCCAGTTGTCCCTCATTATAATTAAGGGGAGGATTGATTTGATAAGACTGTAATTGCCGCAAAATTGCTAACATACTTTAGGATACAGTTCAGTTAAACTGACTAATCATCCCATAAAATAGACAGAAAGTAAAATTTTTCTCAATTGTGCTTGTTTTAATCATCCCAACAAACTTGCCGAACTTACGCTTCTGAGCGACAATAGTCGCCCCTATGACAACCCAAAGTAACGCCATGAATTTTCCCCAAGTATTGGCCGACGCCATTCGGTTTCTAAGCATTGATGCAGTGGAACAAGCCCAATCAGGACACCCCGGCATGCCACTGGGAATGGCCGACATTGCCACTGTTTTATGGCAAAAATTTATGAAACATAATCCTAAAAACCCCCTTTGGTTTAATCGGGATCGGTTTGTCTTGTCTA
Source organism: Legionellaceae bacterium (assembly GCA_947474165.1). GTDB lineage: Bacteria > Pseudomonadota > Gammaproteobacteria > Legionellales > Legionellaceae > CANJHO01. The sequence continues at coordinate 26,022 of CANJHO010000006.1, read as the reverse complement.
ATGGGCATGGTTCTATGCTTCTTTATTCACTCTTGCATTTAACAGGCTATTCTCTCACCACCCATGATTTAAAAAATTTTCGTCAATTGCATTCAAAAACGCCAGGACACCCTGAAATAGGAGAAACACCCGGTGTGGAAACAACCACAGGACCTTTAGGTCAAGGCCTTGCGAACGCCGTGGGCATGGCCATTGCTGAAAAAACATTGGCCGCGCAATTTAATCATCCTAATGAAACCCTGGTGGATCATTTTACCTATGCTTTTGTTGGAGATGGTTGCCTAATGGAAGGCATTTCTCATGAAGTCTGCTCATTGGCAGGCACCCTTGAACTTGGAAAATTAATTGTCTTTTATGATGATAATGGGATATCTATCGATGGCCAAGTTGAAACCTGGTTCACTGACGATACCGCCGAGCGATTTAGAGCCTATCATTGGCAGGTGATTGAGGCCATTGATGGGCATGATATGACGGCCATTGAAAAGGCCATTGTCAATGCGCGCAATGAAACAAAAAAACCTTCGCTAATCCTTTGTAAAACCATCATTGGCTATGGTTCAGCCGTTGCTAATACTGAAAAAGCGCATGGTGCACCCCTAGGCCCTGAGGACATTCAAAATATTCGTCAACGATTCAATTGGCCTTACCCCCCCTTTGTTATTCCAGACGCTATTTACGCCGCCTGGAACCATGAGGAACAAGGGCAGCACGATGAGCAATGCTGGCTTCAACGTTGTCATGATTACCAACAACAACACGCAGACGAGTACCTTGAATTTTTGCGACGCATCAATGGCGACTTACCCGATTCTTGGTCTACGCTTTCAACGCAGTTTATTGAGCAGTGTAGACAAAATACCAAAGCCATCGCCACTCGAAAAGCATCTCAGCAATGTATAGAAGCCTATGCGCCCATCATGCCTGAATTATTAGGTGGATCGGCTGACTTAACCGGCTCAAACAATACGGATTGGTCTGGCACCAGCGCGATTACACGGGATGATTTCAAAGGAAATTATCTTCATTATGGCGTACGTGAATTTGGCATGTCAGCCATCATGAATGGGCTCGCGCTCCACGGTGGATTCATTCCCTATGGTGGCACCTTCTTGGTCTTCGCAGATTATGCTCGTAACGCCTTGCGCCTAGCGGCCCTAATGAAAAAAAGGGTCATTTTTGTCTATACGCATGATTCCATCGGCCTGGGTGAAGATGGTCCCACACACCAACCCATCGAACACGCCGCGATGTTGCGCATGACCCCCAACATGCATGTTTGGCGGCCAGCGTGCCTGACGGAAACTGCCGTGGCCTGGCAACAAGCCATTGAACAACATACAGGCCCCTCTAGCCTGTTGCTCTCACGACAAAATTTGCCTGCCTTAAGCCATTCCGCCACTTCTTGTGCGCTCATCAAACAAGGCGGCTACATTTTACAAGATTCAGACCTTCCACCTGACATCATTTTGATAGCGACTGGGTCTGAAGTGCACCTTGCGGTAGCGGCGGCCAATGCAGTGAAAACACAAGGCTTCAATATTCGTGTTGTTTCAATGCCTTGTGCTGAACGTTTTTTAAGTCAGCCTGCTGCTTATCAAGAAGAGGTATTACCAAAAAATGTGCGAAAGCGTATTGCCATTGAAGCGGCATCAAGCAACTATTGGTATCGTTTCGTGGGTTTAGATGGGACCGTTATCGGCATCGACCGTTTTGGTGCATCAGCACCGGCAGCGGATGTGTATCATTATTTAGGCATCACTGTTGAAAAAACAGTCGAGGCTATTCAAGCATTATTCTAGTAATTCGGAGAAGTAGTATGGCTATACGTGTTGCAATAAATGGCTATGGGCGCATAGGGCGCTGCATTTTACGTTCAATTTTTGAATACAATCGTCAACATGAATTTAATGTGGTCGCTATCAATGATCTATCTGGCATTGATACAACAGCCCACTTGACGCGTTATGACTCGACTCACGGCCGCTTTCAACACGAAGTCCTTGTTGAAGAGGAGCATCTTCTCATAGACAACCACCCGATCCTCATCATTGCTGAACGTAACCCCAGCAACCTACCCTGGGCGGCTTTGGACATTGATTTAGTTTTTGAGTGTACTGGCCGTTTTACACACCGGGATGAAGCCATGCAGCATATCACAGCAGGGGCAAAAAAAGTGTTAATTTCAGCCCCTGGTAAGGATTGTGATGCAACCATTGTTTATGGCGTCAATCATGACAGCTTAATGGATCATTTTCAGATCGTTTCTAATGCCTCTTGCACAACCAACTGCTTGGCCCCAGTAGTGAAACCACTCCATGAAGCCCTCGGCATTGAAAATGGCTTGTTAAATACAATTCATGCCTATACGAAAGATCAAATGCTGCTGGATGGTAACCACACGGATCTGCATCGTGCGCGATCCGCCACCCAATCCATTATACCGACCAAAACTGGTGCTGCCAGCGCACTGGGCTTGGTCTTACCTGATTTGGTTGGAAAATTAGATGGGTTTGCGATGCGTGTTCCAACATTGAATGTTTCCGTCATTGATTTTACCTTCATTGCAAAACGCCCTACAACGGTAGATGAAGTTAACACCATTATGCGAAAAGCCCAAAGTGATGTCTTAAAAATTAATGATGAGCCCCTGGTATCCATTGATTTTAACCACAACAAAGCCTCTGCAATTTTTGATACCACACAAACTAAAGTGCAAGGCCAGCTGGTTAAAATTGTCGCCTGGTATGATAATGAATGGGGATTCTCTAACCGAATGCTTGATACGGCACACCACATGATGAACGCGAAGGGAAATTCTTAAGGAAAAACCATGAACCTTACAAAAATGAGCGATATTGATCTGTATCATAAACGAGTTTTAATTCGAGAGGACCTCAATGTACCGATCATTGATGGCATCATTACCAGCGACCAGCGCCTGCAGGCCGCTTTGCCAACCTTACGTACAGCATTGGAAAAAGGCGCTGCCGTCACCGTTTTATCCCACCTCGGTCGACCGGAAGAAGGCAAATTTGATAGCCGCTATTCACTGCAGCCCATTGCCGACTACCTGGCTGAGAACCTCAATTATCCAGTGCATTTTGTCAGTGATTATCTAAATGGCGTCGAGGTCAAACCCGGTGAATTAGTGATCTGTGAAAATGTCCGTTTCAATATGGGTGAAACGAGCAATAGCGAAGCACTTGCAAAGCAGCTGGCTCAATTATGTGACGTCTTTATTATGGATGCGTTTGGCACAGCCCATCGCGCCCATGCCTCAACGTGCGGCGTTGCCCAATTCGCCCCCATTGTCGCTGCAGGCCCCTTGCTATTGCGTGAGCTTGATGCCTTACAGCGCGTATTCAAAAATCCAGAAAAACCCATTGTTGCCATCGTGGGTGGGGCAAAAATTTCCTCAAAATTATCCTTGCTAAAACAAATGGTCCAAAAAGTTGATGTGCTGATCCCTGGCGGGGGAATTGCCAATACCTTCTTAAAAGCTCAGCATCATGAAATTGGTCTGTCATTGTGCGAAAATGACCGCCTCGATGAGGCCCGATCCATATTAGAGCTTGCTGGGGAAGCAGGCTGTCTCTTACCGCTGCCCTCTGATGTCGTTGTGGGTAAATCATTTAGTGATAGCTGCCCTGCCTACAATAAATCGTTGAGCAATGTCGCCAATGATGACATGATCATGGATATCGGTCCTGAAACCATCGCCCGCTATATTGATCTGTTACACAATGCAAAAACAATTATTTGGAATGGACCTGTGGGAGTATTTGAATTTCCACAATTTTCTTATGGCACACGGGCTATCGCCATCGCCATTGCCAACAGTGATGCTTTTACAATTGCGGGGGGCGGCGATACCTTGGCAGCAATTGATCAATATGATTTAACCGATCAAATATCCTATATCTCCACCGGCGGCGGCGCTTTTCTTGAGTATTTAGAAGGCAAAACCTTGCCCGCTGTGAGCGTACTAATGGAACGGGCTAACAAAAACACCTAACTTCTCGACCAAAGGTAGGGGGACATGGCCCATGTCATGACCCCCTACCCGAAGGAATGAGCCATTACGAAACTAAAAACCACAACACCTAATCTTGGCCCACCTCAATTTTACTGCGGGATAAGCCCAGCTTGGCCTTCAAACGAGCAACAGCATCCGGATCATACGTACGAGTTGATTTATGCGTGACCTTCACAGCCGCATGACGAGCGTTAGATTCGCCAGTGTTTTGTGCACTAAATGCAGGTGGTCGCTCAGGATAATAGGGGGCGTTCCCTTGTTCTTGCACGACCGGTTGGGGGCGGCTAAATTCTGTATGGTTATTTTTTTTAGCCGGACTGAGAATCGTCTTTCTCGCATTCTTAGCACTCTTTTCAACACGCTTTTTAATTTTAAGTGCTGCGTGACTGGCCTCTTCCTCACTGACAGGGGCGATCGGATGGCCCTCTAAATCAACCCGCATCTCACGTGCTTTAAGACACGTCAAATAGTCGATACGGCGAGTAAATAACACGACCGCCTCTCGCAACTTACTTTTGGAAATGCCTGCCAATTTGGCCTTCTCTTCATGGGCCAAAATGTCCATCATGATTCCCAATTTTAAAGGGTGTATTGACACACTGGTATCAAAAGCAAGCGGAAACGATGCAGCAAGCCAGCTTAAGGCTTCATTGCGCGATTTTTTGGCTTCTAATTTTTGCAGCTTATTAATAATTTCCGTGCGCGGATGCAGCGCCTGTTTTCTCATGAAATGGCCCTTGATTAATATACTGCGTACAGTATAGTGGATAGCTGATGCTTGAAAATGAGCATGCAATGTACAGCATTAAACGCCTTTTTGCAAGTCATCCTAACTAGGGTATATACTTAAGATCGGCCCAGGGATAACTTACTATTTTTGGCCCGATCCTTAACATACATTATCATTTAAAGGACTATCAAATAATGAAAAAACATAAAGAACGACATTTTTTTATGTCCCTTTTAGCAATATTTCTTCCCTGGATCGTCATGCTAATCTATAAAAATTTTGGCGGTGCATTGATCACGATAGTTTTACAGGCAACCGTGATAGGTTGGATTCCTGCAGCCATTTGGGCCTGGCGAACGGTTCATGGCACCATCGACAAATCAATGCAATTTGAAAATCCAGAGCCCTAAGGTTCGCGAGTAAGATAATCGTTTGAACACGCCCTCAACCTTCGGAGACTGTATGCAAACCCGCGTTATTGTGAATGGTGCCGAAGGCAAAATGGGCATTTTAGCTTGCAAGGCAATTGAAAACCACCCCGATTTTCAATTGGTTGCACGCCTAGGACGTCTCGACGATTTGCAACACACCATTGCAATGACCAAGGCCCAAATTGTCATTGAGCTCACTCGTGCTGATTGTGTTTTTAAGAATAGTTTAACCATTATCAACAGCAACGCCCATCCCGTGATCGGTGCGAGTGGCTTGCTCCCTGAACAAATTCAAACCCTACAACAATTGTGCTCTGAAAAAAAATTAGGGGGCATTATTGCACCGAATTTCTCAATTGGTGCGGTCCTCATGATGCAATTCGCTGCAACTGCTGCAAATTTTTTACCTGAGGTCGAAATTGTTGAAACACACCATCAGCAAAAATTAGACGCCCCATCCGGCACTGCCTTAAAAACGGCAGAAATGATCAACACAGCAAGAAAGCAGAAAAAAAATGAATTACCACTCAAAGAATTAGTTCCCGGTGCAAGGGGGGCCTCCTATCAGCAGGTGAACATCCACTCACTTAGGCTACCGGGCGTCTTGGCATGCCAACAGGTTATCTTTGGAAGCCTGGGTGAAACCCTCACCATCACCCATAATAGCATCGACCGCGCCTCATTTATGCCAGGTATTATTCTTGCTTCTGAACGTGTACAACAAATCAATACGCTTTATTATGGCTTGGAACATCTCCTGGATCTATAATAATACGTTTAAAGGACTGAAAAATATGCCTGAAATAAAAACAATGGATGTGACTGGGTATTCAACCACCGGAATCAAGGAAGCCATTCAAGATGCGCTCCATCGGGCTGGCGATTACGTTCGTATTGAAATCATCGAAGCACGGGGTTCACAGGCAAAGGGGGATAATCGCCAATACCAGGTGACCCTGGCCACTTTCGCTGAATAAAAGGAATTTAATCATGGTCTATACAGTTTCACATTACATTGCAGGGAAGGGGGTTACCGAAATAACAACCAACCCTCATGTTATTTATAATCCGGCCCATGGTGAGGCTATCGGACAGGTCTATTTTGCAAGTTCAAAGACCTGCGACCTCGCGGTTACAACCGCTAAAAACGCCTATCATTCATGGTCACAAACAGCCCCCGTTAAGCGATCGCGTGTTTTATTTAAGTTTCGTGACTTATTAGAAAAATACCAACTTGATTTGGCACGGATTGTGACGCGAGAACAAGGTAAAACCCTTGACGATGCAAAAGGATCCATCGCGCGTGCCATTGAATTGGTCGAATTCCATTGTGGTCTAGTGACTCAATTACAAGGTACTTTTTCTGCCAATGTATCCGCCCAAATGGATTGCACCACCCTTCGCCAACCCTTAGGCGTTTGCGCAGGCGTATCGCCCTTCAACTTCCCAATCATGGTCCCCCTATGGATGATCATCCCGGCCATTGCCAGTGGAAATACCTTTATTCTCAAACCCTCAGAACAAGATCCTTCTGCACCCATTCGTTTATTAGAGTTACTGAGTGAGGCAGGCCTTCCAGCGGGCGTCGCAAATTGTATTCATGGTGACAAAACCACTGTCGAACAATTGCTCGCTCATCCTGATATCATCGCCTTTACCGCCGTTGCGTCAACCCCGGTTGCTGAAGCCATTTATACGACTGCCACGGCCCGTGGTAAACGTGCGCATACGTTTGGAGGTGCGAAAAATCACTGTGTGGTTATGCCCGATGCAGACATGGCACAAACGGCCAATGCCATTGTGGGGGCAGCTTTTGGCTCAGCTGGTGAGCGCTGCATGGCCCTTTCTGTGGTTGTCGCCGTTGGAGAATCAACAGCTGAAACACTCTTAAAGCAACTTACCCCCATGATAAATGCCATTAAAATTGATGCCGGTGATGTCGAAGGCTGTGATATGGGGCCATTAATCAGTGCGATGCACCGAGAACGGGTGATAGCGGCCATTGAAAAAGGGGTTGCTGAGGGCGCTTCATTATTGATAGACGGCCGTCCATTCAAGCACCCCAAGCACCCGCAAGGCTATTTTATAGGGCCATCATTATTTGACCATGTGAAAGACACCATGTCGATTTACAAAAATGAACTGTTTGGCCCCGTTCTGGTGATCATGCGGGTTCAAAATTTTGAAGCGGCTTTAACCCTCGTCAATCATCATCAGTATGGTAATGGAACTGCCATTTTCACACGGGATGGCTTTACTGCACGTGAATATAGCGAACGCGTGCTGGTTGGCATGGTGGGCATTAATGTACCCATCCCTGTCCCTGTTGTGAACCATCCCTTCGGCGGGTGGAAACGTTCTGCATTCGGCGATACCCCCATGCATGGATTGGAGAGTATTCATTTTTACACCCGACTCAAAACCATCACGAGCAAATGGCCTGTCACTTCACTGAATGGCATTGACAGTGCCTTTTCTATGCCAACGCACGAATAGAGAAAAAATTATGGTACGAATAGGATTTATAGGCTTAGGGCACATGGGATTTCCAATGGCGGCAAACCTAGTCAAGGCAGGCCACACGGTTACGGGCTTTGACCTTCAGCCTGAGGCCGTGAAAGCGTTGACTGCGATTGGTGGGCTTGGTACGAATCGACTGCAAGACGTCGCTGTTAAACAAGATGTTATTATTACAATGCTTCAAACAGGACAACAAGTACAACAAGTCTGTTTAGGCAATGCAGGTTTGTTTGCCATGGCGTCTAAAGACACCTTGTTTATTGATTGTTCCTCCATCGATGTGGCAAGTACGCGTTTAATTCATGAGTCTGCAAAAAAATCAGGCCTTTTAGCTGTTGATTCGCCCGTATCCGGTGGGGTTATGGGCGCTAAAGAAGCACGGCTTACGATAATGGTGGGCGGAACTAAAGAGGCCTTTAAAAAAGCAAATCCTATCCTGTCAACCTTAGGAAAAAAAATAATTCATACGGGGATTGCGGGCACGGGTCAAGCTGCAAAAATTTGCAATAATATGATATTAGGTATTTCAATGATTGCTGTTTCTGAGGCTTTTATACTGGCTGAAGCACTGGGTTTAACACCAGAAAAATTATTTGAAGTCGTCACCAATGCATCGGGCCAATGCTGGGCAATGAGCCATTATGCGCCCCTTCCTGGACTACTTGAGAACGTTCCCGCCAATAACGACTACAAACCCGGCTTTACTGCCGCCATGATGCTGAAAGATTTATGTTTAAGCCAACACTCCGCATCGAGTGTTGGGGTTAAAACACCGCTGGGAGAAGGGGCGACCGCAATATATCAACAATTTAATGATGCTAACTTGGGGGGGCTTGATTTTTCAGCCATCATCAAAGCGATTGCAAAGAAAACCACTGATTCAAAACACCAATGAGCTCCTCAATCCCTTGTTTTTTCAAGGAAGAAAAAGCCTGGACCGTAATGAGATCGGGCACTAGCTGGTAGTGCTGTCGAACTTGAAGCACCGTACTTTGCACACTGCCTCGGCTTAATTTATCCGCCTTGGTCAACAAAATATGTACTGGCAAAAAACGCGCCAACGCCCAGTTCACCATGGATTGATCAAGTTCTTTCAATGGATGCCGAACGTCCATTAACAGGACCAACCCCTTAAGGCTTTGACGTACATCAAGATAGTTTGCCAAATTGGTTTGCCAATCACGCTTCACTTGAAGAGCAACTTTAGCATATCCATAGCCCGGCAAATCAATTAATCGCCTTGTTTCATCCGCCAAGGTAAAGACATTGATCAATTGAGTGCGCCCGGGTGTCTTACTGGTACGAGCCAATTGACGGATTCCGGTTAAACAATTCAAGGCGCTCGATTTTCCTGCATTAGAGCGACCCGCAAAAGCCACCTCATAACCCGTGTCTTCTGGTAGCAGCGATGCACGCGGCGCGCTTTTTAAAAACGTTGCTTCTGCGTAGGGATTCTTCATTAGATAGATCTTCTTCGTTCGTTCTGCACTGTAATTTTTACTCTCGCATTAAGGCAGTGTAACATTAAGCAATTGAAAACCATGGGGTAGTCATGAAGCTAAGGTCAATCTGGTCAATAAAGGCATCCATTATTTTTTCTAGCCCCCTTATTCTTAGCTTATTGAGCCCGTTTACTGTCATGGCTGCCGAAGAATATCAGGCTGGACAAGAAAAATCCACCGTCTGTGCAGCCTGCCATGGCCCAACCGGACGGAGTATTAATCCAGAGTGGCCATCGCTAAGCGGACAACATTCACATTATTTAATCAAACAGATGCAAAATTACAAAGCACAACAGGGTCGTACAGCACCTGCAATGACCGCCATGGTCGCTAATTTAAGTCCACAGGACATGGTTGAGATCGCGGCCTTCTATGCAAGCCAACCCCTTCCCAAGGGCAGCACGCCTAAAAAATATCGAGAACGCGGGGAGCAATTGTACCGCGGTGGAGATTTCAGCCAACACATCACCGCCTGCATCGCCTGCCATGGCCCCAAAGGCCATGGGAATGCAGAAGCAAACTTCCCTGCCCTCTCAGGGCAACATGCTGCCTATACCATTTTGCAGTTGCAAGCCTTTAAAAACCATACCCGTAGTAATGATCTATCAGGCATCATGCAAGACATCAGCCAACGCATGAGCCTTGAGGACATGACCGCCGTTGCCCATTACGTTGAGGGATTGCACTAAATCTGGCGCCCAATTCTTGGTGTGTCTTGAGAGACCCATGAGTGCCTACTAAATCAGGGCCGGATCAGCCTCCCATAATTTTAACGCTGTAGCGCCTGCTTTAATGAACTCATAATCTTTATCATGGTGAATGAGCGTTAAATCATTTTCAATTGAAATTTGAGCAATAAGACAATCAATAGTGCTACGCACAGTAATGCCTCTTTTCCTGCAATTTAAATAAATTTTAGCTGCCTCGTTGTAAGTCTCAACTTGATCTGCTGGATGATAAAATCGTTGTGTAATTAAGTAATCGGATAATTTTATAAAATCCTGTTCGGTTTGCACACCTTGCAGCATCTCCTGATAAATTACACTTGTAATTCCAAATGGATATTTTTTATCTAAAACCTTGCAGAAAAAATCAACGGCTTTGTTCTGTTTATTTCTGAAATAATCAATCCAAACCGATGTGTCAACTAAATACATTTAGGCCTTTCCTTGTCACTTTCTCAGTCCCTTATAATCATAATCAGCATTTATTTTGATTTTACCACGTAGCTCTCTCATGTCTTTCCGACGATGATTGTCTACAAATTCTTGCAAGGCCACGTTAATTAATTCGCGCTTGGTAGATACCCCTGCATAAATAAAAGCTTCTTCAACCAATTGGTCATTTAGAACAATATTAGTACGCATAGCGATACACCTCCGTATACACACAATAACACACCTTCTTTTTTTGTCAAGGCATCTTGGCGAGGGCACGGGGATTGCTATACCACGGGCGACTTGGCTTTCTTATCTTGAAAATTAACATCACGAATGCTAATGTGTCGCCTTGATTAATGATGCGTAGTTCTGGTGAATTGAACATTAGACAAGGCCTCGCGCATCTTTCTGCAGGTGGCCTTGTTCAAACTCCAATGGTGACTCCAATGACAAAATATCTATGTTGTATTCTATTGTGCCTGATATCTCTCTTAAGTTTTGGCGCTGAATTTGAAGCCGGTAAAGATTATGAGATTATCAAAACAGCGCAGGCACACCATACGCCGAAAGGCGCCATTCAGGTCACGGAGTTTTTTAATTATGGTTGTCCTTGGTGTTATCGTCTTGAGCCTGGCTTGAATCAATGGGTTAAACAACAGGGTGCCAAAATCAACTTTAAAAAAATACCTGTCGTCTTTAACAAAGATTGGGATTACTATGCGAGGGCCTATTATACAGCAAAAGCCCTCTCGTTAAATTCAACCCTCGATAGCGCGTTGTTCAAAGCAATCTTAGAAGATAAAAAAAGCCTCAATAATACACAAAACATGATTGATTTCTTAACTAACCATGGTGTCAACCGAGCAACAGCAGACAGTGCGTTTAACCATGCCCCAAGCATTGAGCTCAAAATGTCTGAAGCACAGCGAAAGATGATTGAATACCAAATTAATGCCGTTCCTGCCATCATCATCAATAACCAATTTAAAACAGACTTACAAATGGCAAAAACAGAGACGCGTTTGTTTGAGCTATTGGACTATTTACTAAAAAAATGTAACTAAACCCCCTATTCTTGCATCAAAAAGACCTTAACACGGTTGAAGTGAGCCAAAAATAATCAAAAACATAATCTATACTCAGATAATGGTGATGGTTATTTATTGGAGTTTCACGTGCGTGAACCTACAGATGCATCAAAATTTCAGCCCATCGGGACTGCCATATCAACGGACACAACATACACCCATGCCTTGTCGTTAGGGACACTAACCGACGATCCTGGACAAAAATCTGTTAAAGAAAAGAGATGCTGGTATAAAAAAGAGACGCCTGATCCGCATATTGCAAGAACTGAACTGCTTGCCCAAGAATTTTTTCGCTTGATTATCCCCCACCAACCCGAAACACGCCTCGCTCTAAATGCAGCAACGGGCAATTACTCTCTTCTTTCAGAAGCAGTTCCAGGGTTCCATAGACTACCGTCTGGAAAAAAACTTAATTTTAGCAATGGAAACTATAAGGGATTAGGACAAGCCCTACTTTGTGCCGTATTTCTACAGGAAACTGATCTTAAAAATGGGAATATTGGTGTTGATAATCAAAACCGGATTATTAAAATTGATGGTGATTGGTGCTTTTCAGAGGCTCGATCGCATGCTTTAGGGCTTCCAGCACACAGGCATCCCATAACGCCGGAAGTCATTGCAGCGCTTCCCTATAGGCTGGATTCAAACACCTACAATTGGCTTGACTTAATAAAAATGGGCCTAGCCAAACCAGACAGTGCGATTATCAACCCAAGCGATCTTTCCGGATCCCCTCAATTTAGAGCAGAAATAAACGAAGCCATGCATAAAATTTGTTTATTACCCAATAGCGTCATCGATAAATTTGTAGATACTTATCTGCCGACAGGAGGGGGGACTATAAAACACTCATTAAAAATCGTCGTGATGAATTAAGGGAAGCTGCCTTGTTAGACCCTTCATTTCAGGATTATTTGAGTACAGAAAAAGCAAAAGATACTGAAAAGTTACTCACTCGTCAAATAAAATCATTCCAAATTAATGGCGAGCCACTGCTAATGAAGAAAGAATCGGATAAATTAAGGATTGAGTCATTCGCGCATCATCCTGAAACAAAAGCTGCATTAAAATCCCAAACGCATCCTTCTATTCCCGCGCCTACTCCAGTGCATTTTATACCCAGTGAGTTACAGATCCACTGCCTTGAATTACTCGAAGAAATAAAACAATATTCATCAGATAAAGACCCTATACTAAATGCATATATTGATGAAAAATGCGCCCTATTAAAAGGATATGTCTCTGAATATCGCTTAGGTTTCCTCGAGCGTGAACTTCACGAAGTTTCAGCGGCCGTCAATTCTATTGAGGTAAACATCGTAAAAGGCTCAATAAAAAAACTGCGTGATCATTGGAATCAAATGGATGATAAACAGAGTAAAGCAGATAAAATTGAGAAGGCGCTCTATGAAACCCCTATCATAGAACGCGCAAAGATGATTTCAAACCAGGGCCCTGCTAATCCGGTACAAGAGGCCTTGGCTATCCACCGAGACCTATGGAAGAAAGGGATGGTTTATAAGCTGGGCGATCAGATTGATCCCGCTAAAGCTGCAAGCTCCTTTACAGAGGCTAAAAAAAGATTAGAAGAAATAACCAATGAGCCGAAGACTCATTTAAACCAGATAAAACCCAAGTAAACAGTTTAATCATATCGGGTCGTATGATTCGCATACAACCAATCAAAGGAAAAGGAAATAGCGATGAAAAAAAAGGCAATCAATTTATTTGGAGAGGCTAACGATAAGACCTCCACACACTCAAAAAAAATCCTACAATTACGGGCTGAGGCACGAAACTATCGAGATGAAAACAACCAATTAGTAGCCAAATTATGGGATATCAATCTAAAACTCGAACAGATTAAGGATGAAAAAGAAAAAGAGATGTTAATCAAGGCAAAAAGTGACCTTACAAGCCAAATCAAAAATAACGATTATGATCATAAATTTACTCAGTTACTTGAGGAAATTAAAACATTGGAACTCAACTTATATGGACATTCTGATGTGGGCGGGAACTCTCCATTCGTATTATAAGCAGGCCGCATGAAGTGTCTGCTTAGCCTCCCTCTTCTGAAATGCCGGGATTTTCTAAACTGAGCATGCCTGTGTTAAAATCATAGGCAAAAATCTCTGCATAACGGCCCCAATCAATCATCGTATGCAACACCCGATCAGCTTCTTTTTCACTTAAAAAATCTTCGAGTTTACTTAAAAAACGCTCCTCCGATACACGATGACCGATTTTTTCGTCCAAAATTTTTCGTATATAGCGTGCCAAAGGGATCTTTTCTAACAGTCCATGCGCAAATAATTGTTTGCGCTCTTGAAGATCCGCTTCAGAAAATTGCAGACCTTGCTCACTCAAATGAATCTCCCCATCAAGCACTTTAGCAAAACCTAGAATTTCTAAGGTTTCTAAAATAGGGAATAAATCATCCACGTGCATCATGAGCTCATCAGCAAGCTCCGGCAAATCAATTCGACCCTCAAATGACGTTACCGTTTCAATAAGCCCTGATAATTCTGAAGGATCAACATCAGGCAGGCGATAGCCCAAACCAATGGGTCGCTCACGCGCGGCATGCCTTGTTTTTTCACCAGAGCCTGTGGTCATCAAAGTGTAAATTTTATCCACCAAGGCTCTAAAATCAGATGCTTGTGAATCACGTGGTTGTGTCAGCGTCACCTTTAAATCAGCACGAATATAGCCGGGATCATTGCCTAAAATGACAATCCTGTCAGCCAGCATCGCCGCCTCTTCAATATTGTGTGTCACCAACAAAATGGCATTGGTGTTTGTTTTTTTCTCTTTCCACAAGCGCAATAAATCCGATTTTAAATTTTCAGCAGTCAACACATCCAGCGCTGAAAAAGGCTCATCCATTAAAAGCACATCCGGATTAATCACCAAGGCGCGTGCAAATCCTACCCGTTGACGCATCCCCCCTGACAATTCTTTAGGAAAAGCAGATTCAAAGCCATCTAAGCCAATAATATCTATTGCGTCAATGGCCCGTTGGCGACGCGCTTCACGCCCAATGCCTTGTGCCTCAAGCCCTAACTCCACATTTTCCAACACCGTCAACCAAGGCATCAATGCAAAGGACTGAAACACCATCGCAATCCCTGAAACAGGCTGAGTCACAGGCTTTCCACGATAGGTAACGGAACCACTCGTTGGCTGCACAAGGCCTGCAATAATCCGTAGCAAAGTTGATTTTCCAGAGCCAGACTTGCCAAGAAGGGCAACAATTTCACCTTTCTGTAATTTGAAATTGACATCATCCAGCACCAACAAATCTTGTGTGGCGGCTTTCTTGAAGGCCTTTCGTAAATGCTCTATGGCAATAATTGTGTCTGATGCGTGCATAAATTGTCTCAATTAAAATTAAACCGCTCTTCCGCCAGGCGATATAAAGGCCTCCAAATCAAATGATTAAAGATGAGCACATCAATGCACATCATGGCAGTACCTAACGCGATTTTTGGAAAATCACCGGCAAGTGTACTTGCTTGAATGTATTCACCAAGGCCTGTTGCTTTTAAGGTTGTATCGCCCCAACTCACCCATTCCGCGACAATGCTCGCATTCCAAGCGCCGCCTGCAGCCGTAATAGCGCCTGTGATATAAAACGGAAAAATACCAGGCAATGCCAATCGTCGCCACCATTGCCAACCTTTTACACCAAAATTATCCGCCACTAAATATAAGTCGCGTGGAATTGAGGAGGCCCCTGCAATCACATTAAACAAAATGTACCACTGCGTCCCCAAAATCATCAATGGGGTCACCCAAATTTCCACACTTAAATGGAACTTTACAATAGCAATCACAAAAATGGGATAAAATAGATTGGCAGGAAAAGCGGCACAAAACTGCAGAATCGGTTGAATTTTTTGCGCCCAATCAGCCCGTAATCCAACCCAAACACCGACTGGAATCCAAATCATCGAGCTCACAATCACCAATGCAATGACGCGCACCCCCGTCGCCATGCCTAAACAAAAGACGTGTACAATCTCTTTGACTTGAAGCATAGAAAGAATATATCCCAACAAGAAATACCCCGCACTAAAAATCGCAAGAAGGACCAAGCTATTCCATAACCAATCAATACGTTTTTGTCGAGTAAAATCCATCTCGCTCGTTTTTCTCGAAGTCTTCTGACGAAACCATTTGGCATTAACAAAGCATTCCCTCATGACCGCCAAGGCCTCATCAAAATAGAGCATTAAACGACTACGCCTTATCAAATCAATCAACCAAGACTGATATTCCCCACCGTCCGAAGAAGGTTCTGCTTTGAATTTTTCAGACCAAGCAATCAATGGCCTAAACAATACTTGATCATAAATAAAAATAACCACCACCATGGTTAAAATGGCATAACCAACGGCATATAAATCGCGGTGTTCAATGGCTAATGCAATGTAGGAGCCTACCCCTGGCAAACGAATATCTTGGTGAGCCACTGAAATGGCCTCTGATAAAACCACAAAAAACCAGCTAGCAGACATGGAGATCATCATATTCCACAACAAACCAGGCATTGAAAAAGGCACTTCAATCTTCCAAAATCGCTGCCATGGAGATAATTGAAACATCAATGCTGCTTCACGCAGATCACTTGGAACCATTTTCAGTGATTGGTAAAAACTAAACGTAATATTCCAAACTTGTGAGGTAAAAATAACAAAAATTGAGGCACACTCAGGACCCAACAAACTATTCGGAAAAAGATGAATAAACCCTGTGATAGTGATAGCCAAAAAACTTAATACCGGCACAGACTGTAAAATATCAATCGCAGGTATAATAATTTGCTCAGCACGGCGATTTTTAGCAGCGATGGTCCCTACCACAAAGGTAAAAATAATCGATAAGGTCAATGCAATAAACATTCGCAATACGGTTCTTAGGGCATAAAAAGGCAGTTGCGTTGGGAGCAATGACAAAGGCAGTGGCTCCCCCAAAGAATAAGGCAGGGCCATTTGCGTGCCAGCCCAACCTAAAAAAAAGAGAATGGACAGTATTAAAATCAGTAATAGCATATCCCATCGATTAATAAACCGACTGACATTTTCACGATTGGCAAAATAGACATGATTGTTAGCCAAAAAGCTTCTCCCCTGGGTAAGAAGTGCTAAAATATCATGAATGAAGAATGAGGCACACCTCTGAAAAAGAGTCTACAATAGTAACTAGACTAACTTTAGGAAATTTTCATGCTCTATTCACGACTGTTTTTACTGTGTTTTGCATTGCTAGCGCTCCCAGTACGTGCAGATGTTCCAGCAGATTCCACGTCATTGGCCGTTTGGGCGAATGAGGCTATCGTTGCTACCTATACTTATAATTATCAAAATTTTATTGCGCGGCAAAAACAAATCGCCTTTTATTTTACGGCTTCTGGCTGGATAGCTTACAGCAAAGCATTGAATGACGCAAAACTACCCGAGATGGTGAAAAAAAACGACTATAATGTCAGCGCTGTTGCAACCATGCCCCCCTTAATTAAAAACCTTCAGTCCAATAACTGGCAAGCCATCATGCCCTTGTTGGTTGTTTATAAAAATCCTCAATATTTGCAAAAACAAACCCTGGAAGTCACCCTTGAATTTACAAGCGTCCCCACAGGCCAAGGCGTACGTGGATTCGCAATTACAAGCTTACAATCGAAAATAATAAAACCTGCCTGTCAATGCATCGCTCTGGCCCATCCAGCAGCCAATACCAACCAATAACCGATACTGCGCGCAGTATCACGTGAAGATTTGACTGGCAGGCCTGTACCATTTTGGCCATTTCAGTGGCATTATCTCATCATCTATAAACCCACGCTTGCTGACTGCAATCTTCTCGGTATAATCTTTCCTACTCGAGCGTGATCAGAAGGAATAGAAATGATTAAAAAAACACCTCTATACGCAGCACATCTTGCACTGGGTGCCAGAATGGTGGATTTTCATGGCTGGGAAATGCCCCTCCATTATGGATCACAATTAGAAGAACACCATTGCATACGACAACACGCGGGGATGTTTGATGTCTCCCACATGACGGTTGTTGATGTATTGGGCGCAGGTGGACGACAATTTTTACGTAAATTACTAACCAACGATGTCGACCAACTCCAGCATACAGGGCGTGCTTTATACACCTGCATGTGCAATGAACATGGTGGCATCATTGATGATTTAATTATTTATCAACGCGCCCCTGATAATTATCGTTTGGTATTAAATTCCGCAACACGTAACCGCGATTTAGCATTTATCCGTGACAAAATCACAGGCTTTTCAGCCGGCCTACAGGAGCGTAATGAATTGGCCATGCTGGCAATCCAAGGTCCTGAGGCAATCACCAAGACCTTAAGTGTGTTAAATCCTGCCCAAGTCGATGCGATATCAACACTCACTTATTTTGAATGTGTTGATGTGGGCACCTGGTTTTTCGCACGCACCGGCTACACAGGTGAGGACGGTCTGGAAATTATTGTCCCTGAAGCGGAGATTGTGCCCCTTTGGAACGCCCTATTAGATAAGGGCGTAAAACCCTGTGGTTTGGCCGCACGAGATACCCTACGATTAGAGGCTGGCATGTGCCTTTATGGCCAAGACATGGATGAATCAACAACCCCCCTAGAATCAGGCTTGGCTTGGGTCGTTAAATGGCAACCGGAAGATCGCGATTTTATCGGGATGGGGGCACTTTTATCCCAAAAACAACAAGGCTTGAAACGTAAATTTGTAGGCCTTAGCATCGAAGGAAAAGGCATTATGCGTGCAGGCCAGCGCGTTATCATCGAAGGTCATCCCGATGGAATCATCACCAGTGGCACCTTCTCACCCACGCTCGGCCAATCCATTGCCCTGGCCCGCGTGCCGATTGAGACTGGATTGGAGGTCACGGTCGATATCCGAGGAAAATTATTCCCTGCCAAAGTTGGCAAACCCCGTTTTGTGAAACATGGAAAGCCCATTTAATCCCTACTGATAAGGACTGCGTTATGAGCACTACACCCCAACATTTAAAATTCACACCAACCCATGAATGGGTAAACCCCTCAGCCACTGAAATGATCATGGGGATTACAGACCATGCACAACAATTATTAGGGGACATGGTCTTTGTAGAGTTACCTGATATTGGCAGGTCAGTCAAAGCAGGCGATGAGATCGGTGTTGTTGAATCAGTGAAAGCCGCCTCTGATTTTTATGCTCCCATTAGCGGGATCATTGTTGCTGTCAATCAAGCCGTCAATCAAAACCCCGCACTGGTCAATAGTGACCCCTACGGTGCAGGCTGGCTTATAAAAATCAAGGCCCTTCATCCAGAGGACATCAATACACTGCTGGATGCTGAACAATATGAAAAAGAGACCGCAGAGGAAAACTAGCATGCCTTATATTCCGCACACAATTGAAGATAAAAATGCCATGCTGGCGAGCATTAACGCCCCCGATACCCAAGCGTTATTTGATGAAATTCCGACAGCGCTGCAATATGGTGGGTTTAAAGAGATGCCGGATGGCCTAACAGAAATGGCCATGCTTCAACATGCAGCCCAACTGGCCAACAAAAACCAAAATGGCATTTGTTTCCTGGGTGCTGGATGTTATGAACATCATATTCCCGCAGCGGTATGGGATATCGCATCCCGTGGGGAATTTCTCACAGCCTATACCCCTTATCAAGCAGAGGCGAGCCAAGGAACCCTGCAACTTCTCTATGAATATCAAACCATGATAGCCGAATTAACGGGCATGGAAGTCGCCAATGCATCGATGTACGATGGTGCAACCGCCCTTGCAGAAGCAGTGCTCATGGCCATTCGAATCAATCGAAACAGCACAGCAAGCCGGGTATTGGTTGCAGGCACAGTTCACCCCCTTTATCGAGAAACCCTGCTGACGATTGCACAAAATCAACACATTGAAATCATTATATTACCTTTTGATGTTGAACAAGGAATTACCCCCCTAAAGGCCTTAGAACAATACCGTGGGGAAGACATTACAGCCCTGGTGATACCTCAACCTAATTTTTTTGGGTGTCTCGAGCAGGTTGATGCCTTAAGTGACTGGGCTGTTGCCAATCAAACCATCAGCGTTGCCTGTGTTAACCCAATATCCCTTGGGCTTTTAAAGCCACCTGGGCTTTGGGGCACACAAGGCGTCGATATTGTTTGTGGAGAAGGCCAACCGTTTGGATCACCCATGGCCTCAGGCGGCCCTTATTTTGGATTTTTTAGTACGCGGATGTCTCATGTCAGGCAAATGCCAGGCCGATTAATTGGACGCACCCTCGACAAAGACGGAAAACCCGGCTACACCCTCACCTTACAAGCCCGCGAGCAACACATTCGCCGAGGCAAAGCCACCTCCAATATTTGCACAAACCAAGGCTTATTAGTCACTGCAGCCAGCATCCATATGAGCCTGCTCGGCGCTGAAGGCTTATTGCAAGTGGCGCGCGCTTGTCACCATAACACCCACGAGCTGGTCGCTGAATTGACACAAATCAAAGGGGTGACGCTCGTATTCAAAAGCCCCTACTTTCACGAAGCCCTGCTGCGTTTAAACAAACCCACCGCCACGGTCTTACAAGCCCTTTTGCGTGCAGGCATCACAGGGGGCTGTGCGCTTGACACCTTCTATCCACAATTGCCCAATACTTTGTTGGTTTGTGCTACAGAAATGCGAACCGATGAGGACATTGCACACTATGTGAGAACCTTAACAAACATCATGTCAAGTGAGGGATAATATGTTCATTGTGCAATTAACCTATAAAACCCCCTTAAGTGAGGTCGATAAATATTTGCAAGCCCATCGTGAATTTCTCGATTATTATTACAAACAAGGCTTATTGCTCGTTTCAGGTCCCATGAAACCCCGTACAGGGGGTATCATCATCGCGCTAACCCAAGATCGCGCTTACCTGGAGTCCATCCTAAAACAAGACCCCTATCACCTCGCTGAAATCACCAGCTATCAACTCATTGAATTTACGCCGGTCAAACATCGAGACGAACTAACGGACATCATCCATAAGACGGAAGGTAAATTATGTTAATATTTGAAGAATCAAAACCCGGACGCCAAGCAAAGGCCCAAGCACCTAAGCCAAATACCCTACAACACACGATTCCTACTGAGTTTCAAAGACAATCCCCTCCACGCTGGCCTGCGTGTTCCGAATTACAAGTCGTCCGACATTTCACGCGCCTGTCTCAAATGAATTTTTCCATTGACACACATTTTTATCCCCTGGGCTCATGCACGATGAAATACAACCCCCGCGGTGTGCATAAGGCGGCCTCTATGCCTGGATTTCTTAACCGACATCCCTTGGCCGCCCCAGAAACGAGCCAAGGTTTTCTAGAAATATTATATACATTGCAAACCTATCTCGCGGAAATAACCGGATTACCTGGCGTATCATTAACACCCATGGCGGGCTCGCAAGGTGAATTCGCAGGGGTCGCCATGATCAAAGCCTACCATCAATCCAGAGGTGATAGTGTCCGCGATGAAATGCTGATTCCCGATGCAGCCCATGGCACGAACCCTGCATCGGCAGCCATGTGTGGTTTTAAGATCATTGAAATAGCCACCGGTGCCGACGGGGATATTAACCTTGAAGAGTTACGCCAAAAAATAGGTCCCAAAACAGCTGGGATCATGCTAACCAATCCATCGACCTTGGGCTTATTTATGCGCCAAATCAAACCCATCGCTAGCATGGTTCATGAAGCCGGCGGCTTATTGTATTACGATGGTGCCAATTTAAATGCTATTCTTGGCAAGGTAAGGCCTGGCGATATGGGCTTTGACATTGTGCACCTAAATCTACATAAAACCTTCGCGACCCCTCATGGTGGTGGTGGACCAGGGGCAGGACCTGTTGCTGTAGGCCCTCGATTGCTGCCCTTCATTCCCCTACCCATTGTCATGAAACAACAGGATCAATATCGCTGGGCTGACCGACAAGATTATCCCCAAAGCATTGGTCGGTTGTCCTGTTTTATGGGCAATGCGGGGATTTTACTGCGCGCCTATTTTTATATCCGTGTGTTAGGAAAAGAAGGGCTCCTTCGTGTTTCTGAATATGCCACGCTCAATGCCAACTACCTGTTAGCCGAATTAACAAAAGCAGGATTTACACCGGCCTACCCTGGACGGCGAGCCAGTCATGAGTTTATCCTGACGTTAAATGCTGAAAAAAAGACCTATGGCATCAATGCCATGGATCTCGCAAAACGGTTATTGGATTTTGGCTATCATGCACCGACCACCTATTTCCCACTCTTAGTGCCGGAATGCTTACTGATTGAACCAACAGAAACCGAGTGCAAGGCTGAGTTAGATGGCTTTATCCATGCCATGAAAACCATTCTACAGGAAGCAAAAACGAATCCGTCTTTATTAAAAGAGGCACCCCACACCTTGCCCGTCAAGCGGCTTGATGATGTAAAGGCAGCACGGGAATTGAATTTAAATTATTATTCTACCCCGACGTAGCGCACGCTCACCTTCATGCTGAATCTGGTGAGCATTACTTTACACGCATAGATCCACTTAACCTATACTGCGCGCGGCCATAAAAAAAATCCTTTTCTCAGGAAAAAAAATACGTTATAAAGAATAGGTTAGGTTTTGGATTGACTTATGCTGCGCGCACGCATTATAGAATCAAAGCCTCAACGGGCTGCACACTAATTTTTTTCAAGGAGTGAAAAAATGAACAGCAAGGTGTTTTCCCAACGCTTTAACCGTGAACTATCTTTATTAGGTTTTCCAGAGGATTTGGCTGAAAAAACAAAAGCCGTGACCAAAGTTTTTGGTGTCACTCGTCATTTAGCGAATGCCATGATCTTTGGCTATATGCTACCACCTGATGAGCAACTGGAAGCGATCGCAAAAATTTTGGAGGTCTGCCCCCAATGGCTCGGTGGTCAAACCGATAAAAAGAAAGCTTATACAGAGCGGGAAGACGTCGATTACGTGTAGTCCTGATGAGAATGCGGTATTCTATATATTCTGCGCCATCAACAGGGTCAGACGATAAGGTTCAATTCACTCACAGGGTGCATTTAACTCATGGAATGCTTGAGCTATTGTATTGCCAATAAGATTGATCTAACCCGCTTGGACAATCACTATAAAACAACGCTGGCAGGTTATGCCTCCGTTAAATCTCGCGACGTCTTAAAATTAAGCCCCAATGATGAAAGAAAAACCTTTGTCTTTGTTTTTAAAAACGGAACTGTTGTCTCCTGGGGTGTTAAACGCCACCATGTTAATGCCTACCTCGATACCATCCGTCTCTTTGCTGATAAACCCATTTCATTCCGGGTCCATGATGAATTTAATTATCAATTTGGCCATAAAACAGCAATAGAGCCCCATGATTTTTTTGATGTTGATTGTTTGAAAATTGACAATGAAAGCGATGAACTAAAACTCAGCCTATCATATGGTTTTTCTCAATCTGTAAAATTACAATATTTTGAAACCATTCTCGAAGCATTAATTGAAAAATATACCCCCTTGATTCATAGCCTGTCTAATAAAAGTGGAATGACCATCACGCGCCATCAAATACGCCAAATTATCGGTGAAATCTTAAGCGCAAAAAGCGAGATGAATTTAATCAGTAATTTTCTTTACCACCCTAAATATTTTTGGCAACATCCAACCCTTGAAGAGCACTACATCATGTTGGAACGATATTTACATATTCAGCGAAGGGTTAACGCCATCAATCACCGTCTTGACACCATCAATGAAATTTTTGACTTATTTCACGGCTATTTAGAGTATCGACACGCTCATAACTTAGAGCTTATCATTATTGTTTTAATTGCGTTTGAAATTGCATTTAATGTTTTCAACTTTCATTTTTAATATGAAAGCCCGATCCTTGAGGTGCTATGCTAATCTCTAATCATCAACTCAGCACCGAACAACTTGAAGCCCTTGAGAGTCTTCGTGCTCAATGTAAAGCGCACGATGGCAATGTGATTGCGAATTACAGATATCTTCTGTCTGAAATTCGTCCCTTGCCATCTAATTTATTATACTATCAGCAACAACAATTGGTTGGGTTTTTAAGCGCATTTTTCTTTCAACAAGATACTGTTGAAATCACATTGATGGTCGCCCCCCATTCTCGTCGACAAGGCCTTGCCACTCAGATGATCCATGAAATTTTACCCCTACTGCAGATCCAACGCATTAAAACATTGAATTTCTCAACACCCATTGGCTTAAATAACGAATGGTTGCTTGCCCATGGTTTTCAATACCTTAACTGTCAATACCAAATGCAACGTCAACAACAAAGCCCTCTTACAATCACGAATAACGCCCTGGCTGTGCGTCTTGCAACAGAGGCTGATCTACCCGTTTTATGCACCATTGATAATGCTTGTTTTCCCTCATCATTACCCAATGTCCCTCAGCATTTTCTCGATCGTCTGCTGGATCCCAACTATCAACTGTTTATTGCTGAAATCAATGGGGTACCAATTGGAAAAGCCCATTTACATTTTCAATCCAAGGAGACTCGCCTCACCGATCTCGCCATCCTTCCAGAACATCAAGGATGTGGCTTAGGCGGAAATTTACTCGCTTATTGTATCAACTACTCACTGGCACACGATCACCCGACCATCAAATTAGATGTCGAAACAAGCAATCAAAAAGCATTGAAATTATACAGTCATGCTGGTTTTGTCGTTGATAATGCCTACGATTTTTGGGCCATTCCAATTGAAGTGTTGCGGTCTGCAAAACATTAGTTCAAAATCTACCGGTTGCCGTTTGAAACGGTGAAGGCTTGGAGCAGCGGTTATACACCGTGATTTAAATGAGGACATTGAATGAAGAAACGAGTTGTAATCACAGGGATGGAAATCACGTCCTCCATCGGTAGTGGGCTGGCCTCCTTTTGGGATGCAGCAACCAAGGGCAAATGTGGCATTCAACGGATTCAAAGTTATGATCCATCGCCCTATACCACACAAATTGCGGGTGAAATTCATGGGTTTTCCTTGGATCATTTGCCGGAATTTAATAAGAACAAACGTTTTCCAAGGGTCGCCCAGTATGCGCTTTATTGCGCACATCATGCCATTGAACATGCGGGACTCACTGCGGCTGAATTAAGCACAGCAGGGACCTACATTGGCACAAGCTTAGGGGGCGCGCCAGAATTAGAGTCGGCCTTTAGATCTTTTTTCACCGACAGTTGGAAAAAAATACCCGCTTTAAGCGTCATTCGCGGCATGCCAAACTCCATTGCCAACCACATTGCGATTGCTTTCGGCATCGGTGGACCCAATTCAACCGTATCCAATGCTTGTGTTTCTTCCGCTGAAGCCATTGGCACAGCTTTTCAACAAATTGCTCATGGACAACTGTCCGTGGCAGTATGCGGTGGCACCGAATCGCTGGTATGGGAAACCATCATGGCGGCCTGGTGTAAATTGCGGGTCATGTCACGACAAAATGAAGCGCCAGAAACATCCTGTCGTCCTTTTGACAAAATGCGCGATGGCATGGTGATGGCCGATGGGGCAGGTATTTTAATTCTAGAAGATTTGGACCATGCCAAAGCACGAGGGGCCCCAATTTATGCTGAAATTATTGGATTTGGCGCTAGCTGCGATGCTTATCACGTCACCGCACCCAATCCACAAGGCCAGGCCCGTGCCATTCATGCTGCATTAGATAACGCCAAAGTGTCTGCTGGCGATATCCAATATATTAATGCCCACGGCACAAGCACCCAGTTAAATGATCTAACGGAAACAGAAACCATTAAGGCCGTCTTTGGCGATCGTGCTTATGAGATCCCCATCACGGCACAAAAAGCCATGACAGGACATGCCATTGGGGCGGCTGGCGCGATGGAAATCATCGCCACTACCTTAAGCTTGCAGCATGGCCTATTGCTGCCCACGATTAATCTCAATGAGCCCGATCCCCTTTGCGATCTAGACTACGTGCCCAATCAGGCACGACAAAAACCCATTGATATTGCCTTATCCAACCATTTTGCCTTTGGTGGCGCCAATGCGGCATTAATATTACAACGATATTAAACGGCTCACTCCCTCGGGCACAAGAATGGCAGGGCCAAAACATGAGTGTTCAAAAAATATCACACGGTGGGCAAAGCGCAGCCTTATCATTACCCACAAGCAGTCTAGCGCCCTGCTGGGCGAGCATCGTTAAAGTAACTTTTTTGAGTTAAAGAGAAGTTACTTAGGAGTTTATTAGATCGTGATTGATATATCGCGCCTTTTTGACCGAGATCTAATCAGCCGCGGCGTGTCGGGGGCCTGTCATGGTATTTCGCATTGTCCGTGCTCACTGCGTTCCGCGCGGAAAATACAAACCACCATGCCACCCCTCCAGTTAGTTTGTTATACAGACTAGTACCGTTTCCATTTAGTTTTGACAGGTAGCGCTTAGATTGCGTTTAGATTTAGGTTTTGTAAGCTCTAAAAAAGCGCAGGACTAGCACCGCTAATC